>JAZREK010000113.1:0-4998 GCA_045660765.1 Clostridia bacterium | reverse complement strand
TGCGAAAGGTGTAACTTCTGAACCTGTACCTGCTGATGTCGGAACAGCGATGAAGTATGCCTTTTCACCCATCTTCGGGAATGTGTAAACTCTCTTACGGATATCGATGAATCTCATTGCCATATCCATAAAGTCTGCTTCGGGATGCTCATACATAACCCACATAATCTTTGCTGCGTCCATTGCAGAACCGCCGCCGAGTGCGATGATTGTGTCCGGCTTGAATGCTGCCATCTGTGCAGCACCCTCTTTAGCGTTACCGAGTGTCGGGTCGGGCTGAACATTGAAGAATGTTGTGTGAGCGATGCCCATTTCGTCGAGCTTATCTGTGATGGGCTTTGTGTAGCCGTTTTCGTAAAGGAATGTATCTGTTACGATAAATGCTTTCTTTGAACCGCGTACTGTGCGAAGCTCATCAAGAGCAATCGGTAAGCATCCTTTCTTAATGTATACCTTCTCAGGTGCACGGAACCAGAGCATGTTTTCCCTTCTTTCTGCTACTGTCTTGATATTGATAAGGTGCTTAACACCAACGTTGTCTGATACTGAGTTACCGCCCCATGAACCGCAACCGAGTGTAAGTGACGGAGCGAGTTTGAAGTTGTAAAGGTCACCGATACCACCATGTGATGAAGGTGTGTTAACAAGGATACGGCAAGTCTTCATACGAGCAGCAAACTCGTTGAGCTTTTCTGTTTCTGTAACTTCATTGAGATAAACAGAAGATGTATGACCGTAACCGCCGTCTGCAACAAGGTGTTCTGCCTTCTGAAGAGCATCTTCAAAAGATTCAGCCTTATACATTGCAAGTACGGGAGAAAGCTTTTCGTGTGCGAACTCTTCGCTGATATCAACGCTTTCAACTTCACCGATAAGAATCTTTGTGCCTGCGGGTACTGTTACACCTGCAAGTTCAGCAATCTTTGCTGCGGGCTGACCAACGATCTTTGCGTTGAGAGCACCGTTGATGATGATTGTCTTTCTTACCTTTTCAGTTTCTGCAGCATCGAGGAAATAGCAACCGCGTGTTGCAAACTCTGTCTTAACTGCATCGTAAATGCTTTCAAGAACGATAACTGACTGCTCTGAAGCACAGATCATACCGTTATCGAAAGTCTTTGAGTGGATGATTGAGTTAACAGCAAGAAGGATGTCTGCGCTGTCATCGATGATTGCAGGTGTGTTACCTGCACCAACGCCGAGAGCCGGCTTACCGCTTGAGTAAGCAGCCTTAACCATACCGGGGCCACCTGTTGCAAGGATGATGTCTGCTTCCTTCATTACTGTGTTTGTCATTTCAAGAGAAGGAACGTCGATCCAGTCGATGATTCCTTCAGGAGCACCTGCTGCAACTGCTGCTTCAAGAACAAGCTTTGCTGCTGCAATTGTACAACCCTTTGCTCTGGGGTGAGGAGAAATGATGATTGCATTACGTGTCTTGAGAGCAAGCAAGCACTTGAAGATTGCTGTTGATGTGGGGTTTGTTGTCGGGATAACTGCTGCAACAACACCGATAGGCTCTGCAACCTTCTTGATACCGAAAGCCTTATCCTCTTCGATAACACCACAAGTCTTTGTTTCCTTGTATGCGTTGTAGATGTACTCTGCTGCGTAGTTGTTTTTGATAACCTTATCTTCAACAACGCCCATTCCTGTTTCAGCTACTGCCATTTTAGCAAGTGAGATTCTTGCTTTGTTTGCTGCAGATGCTGCTGCAAGGAAAATTTTGTCTACCTGCTCCTGTGTGTAGGTAGCGAACTTCTGCTGAGCTTCTCTTGTTCTTGCGATAGCTTCCTGAAGCTTTTCAACGCTATCTACAATTTCGTAATTCTTTGTTTCCATTTGTATCCTCCTGAAAATAAATTATTTGTTTATCTGATTTTTTAAATGCGCCAATGAAAGCGCAAGATTTTCATTTTGAATAACTACTCCGTCCGGCACATAAGGACTGCACGGTGCAAAATTAAGCATTCCCGTAATTCCACATTCCACCATTTTGTCGCAGACAGCCTGTGCTGAACCCGCGCCGACGGTTATTATACCAAGCTGTATATTACGGCTTTTACAAAAATCTTCAAATTCGTTTATCGGTTGAATTTTGATTTTTCCGTTAAGGCTTATGATTTTGTCGTTACTGTCAAATGCCGCCGTAATCCTGATACCGAACTTTTCAAACTCGTCATAATCAAGTAATGCTTTACCCAACTTACCCGCTCCGACAAGAACTGCAAGTGTCAGATGATCTTGTCCGAGACAGTTTTCGAGATTTTCGATAAGCTCAGATGTCACATAACCGAGCTTTGGTTTGCCCGCACCGCTGATTGATGCAAGGTCTTTTCTGACCTGAACTTCGCCAAGCGAAAGTTTTCTTGCAATTGCCGTTGCCGATATATGTTCATATCGTTCTTCCGGCAAGTCCCTGAGCAAATCAAGATACATCGGTATTCTTCCGAGTGTTGCTTTTGAAATACCGTTTTTGCACATAAGAAAACCTCCCTTGCCTGACATCGTTAATATTTTAACAGCACTCGTGCTTTTTGGGAATTCTTAAAATGTATAATCAGTATTATCATTATCGATAATACCTGTATCGAATAGCAAAAACAAAACCCGACCTCAATTAAGAGATCGGGTAAAAAAATCAGATTTACAGATATTTTCTTTTAGCTTCGCACAGCTCTGTAATAAACTGTCTGTCAAGTTTCGATAATTTGTAACCATTTTTATAAATCAGAACATCCTTATAGATTTTTTTGTTATCCACACATTTTTTCTGAACAAGATTATATCTCTTCAGAAGACTTTCAGGTGCGGGAGATACCCACATAAATGTTTCCGGATTGTTTGAAAGCAAATCGAACTGGCTCGCCCTTTCAAATATAAATATACGGCGGTCAATGTTATCAGGAAGCTCTTCCTTAACCACCTTTGAAAGTGGCATTGACGGCACATAAGGGTCTGCGTGAGCGATTTCAATAAAATCGGTCAGGTCATCAAATGTAATCGTTTCTTTTTTTGCAAGAGGATTGTCGGCACTCATTATAAGCGAATAAGAAAACTCCGTAACCATTTCGTAACAAAAGCCTTTTTCCTCAAGCATCGTTTTGAAATATTTGTCATAATTTTCCGCATACCTTATGATACCGAGCTTGTAATCGTGTTCAAGCATATTGCGGATTGTACGCTGTGAGTTTGTTTCCTTATAAAAAATTTCTGTCGCATCCTTTGAAAGCGACTTTGAAAACTGCGAAAAAGCCTCTGATATATAACAGGCACGTGGAACGGAAATTGAAAACTTCTGCTTTTTTGAAGAACCTTTCTTGTAAAAGTTTTCAACCTCTTCAATCTGACCGAGAATTCCTTTTGCATAGTTAATGAATTCTTCACCTTCAGGGGTGAGTTCCATACCCTTTGCTGTACGATCAAAGATTGAGATTCCTATATCAGCTTCAAGTTCCTTAATAGATCGGCTGACATTCGGTGCGGCAATCAGCAATGTTTCTGCAGCCTTATTCAGCGAACCGACTTTCGCAACCTCAACAGCATATTTCATATGCAGAATATTCATAGATACTTCACCTCAATTCAAAGGTTTACTGAATAATTATACACCTTTTTATACAAATGTTCAATATTATTTAAAAATTAAATAAATTCAGAAAAATATCAGCAACCTTAACCGGATTACGGTATTTCTTTTGTTTTACACTGTTTTCAAACGTATTTTATACAATAGTTAGCGTTTTTGCCGTCGGCGGGACGTCGACGAAATGGGTTTTCACGCCCAGAATTCGTTGATTTTACCGGGTTTCTCGGAGTGTTTTTAACGCTTCAAATCCCGCCACTCCGACCACTGAAACGGACAGGACTTTAAGTTCTGTCCGTTTTTGTTTTTGAAACGTGCGGAATTTGAACCCACGGTTTCTTTTTTGAACGAACCAAGGGTGAGGGACCAGGTGACGGAGCCGAGCGCTGCCGGTGGCAGATACAGCCGAGGCGGAGGAAGAGAAAAACAAGGAGAATCACGAAGCGCCCCAAGCGAGTGAGGCGACTATGTTTTTCTCGGTAGCCGTGGGTTGCGAAGCACACCCGCCACTCCGACCACCTAAGTACAACTTAGGTAATACAGCCGAAATCCCTTGAAACATAGGGGTTTCGGTCTTTTTTATGCGTAACAGCACTCTGAAAACGAGTGCTTTTTTCATTTTTACGGCAGTTCACTCGCTGTAATCGTATCAATAGCCGTTCGGGACGCAGATAATAATTGCTGCCTGACGTTTTGGCTTGTGAAAATGATTGTCAGCGTGATATCCGCTGTTGTCAGTTGTATATCAGCGTTCATTCCACTAAAATGTATCACATTCTGCTGAATATATTAATTAAAATTAGTCCTCAGCCGAGGGCTTATTTTTTCCCTCTTCACGGAAATTTGTGTAAGTAAAGAAAAAAGTATTAAAAAAGAGCATAGGAAGCTCCAAAATTGTGAGTGACCAAACAAACAATACCATTTTTTCACAGAGAATTGTCACCTGTGGGATCGGAGCTTACTATTGTTTTCAATTTTTGCTCAGTCTGGGGATCATTCATTTCTGATGCCATTGCCATAAGCTGCTTTTTATACTTACACCCCCTTTAAAAAATGCTACACCCCCATAAAAATCAAATATAATTATAAAAAAGTTTTTCATTTTTCCAAACAGAACCTTATCCTTTGAAATGATTGATGGCAGTAAGAAAACTGTGCAGTTCCCAAGATGGACTCCGAATCAATATCGAGGTAAATTCAGCATATAAATCAGTCGCAAAAAGCCCTCCGAGGTTTAATCACGGAGGGCTGTGCTAAGACATAACAAAGCGTGCCGAGGCAATCACCCCGGCAGGCTGTTTAGTTTATTTGTCACCATTACCCTTTCACGGTTGTTCCTGTTTCTATCTGTAAATCGGCAGGCTCCAATTTTCTATCTCTTCTTTATCACCGTAGAACAGATATTTTGTTTC
>JAZREK010000112.1:0-7209 GCA_045660765.1 Clostridia bacterium | reverse complement strand
CGCCCTTTACACCCAGTAAATCCGGACAACGCTTGCCACCTACGTATTACCGCGGCTGCTGGCACGTAGTTAGCCGTGGCTTCCTCCTCAGGTACCGTCATTATCGTCCCTGAAGACAAAAGTTTACGATCCGAAGACCTTCGTCCTTCACGCGGCGTCGCTGCATCAGGGTTTCCCCCATTGTGCAATATTCCCCACTGCTGCCTCCCGTAGGAGTCTGGGCCGTGTCTCAGTCCCAATGTGGCCGTTCAACCTCTCAGTCCGGCTACCGATCGTCGGCTTGGTGAGCCGTTACCTCACCAACTACCTAATCGGCCGCGAGCCCATCCTTGAGCGATAAATCTTTGATATCAGAAACATGCGAATCTGATATGTTATGCGGTATTAGCACACCTTTCGGTGTGTTATTCCCCTCTCAAGGGCAGGTTACTCACGTGTTACTCACCCGTCCGCCACTAGGTAGTCCAAGAAATTGGCCGAAGCCTCAATCAAGGGTACTCCGTTCGACTTGCATGTGTTAAGCACGCCGCCAGCGTTTGTCCTGAGCCAGGATCAAACTCTCTAAAAATGGTATATACAGAAACCGAAGTTTCGATATATCGTTTTTGAGTTTTTGGCTCTAAACTAAACTAAAAATTTTGTACGTTGTTTACTGTACTGTCTGGCTTGTATTTCGCCTAAAGTTAATCTCAAATGAATAAATTCTTTTGAGCCCTTACGCTATTTAATTTTCAAGGTTCAATCGCTACGCTTTTTTGAGCGAGCTTGTTTATTATACCTCGGCTATATTCATTTGTCAACACTTTTTCCAAACTTTTTTTAGTTTTTTTGACAAATATCTTTTTTACCCAACAACAACTATATTGACCCCTGTCCTTTTGTGCATTTTGCACAACAAAATGCATCATTCTTCCTTTAACCCCATAAAGAAAAGGTAGCCGAGCGCGGCAAGAAGAATATAATCATCGCACCCCTCGAAAATTAAAACTAAAATAATTCCTGCAAGAATGTAGTCATCTTTTTCAAATTTTTCAAAGATTCTTTTCACATCAATTCCGCTTTTTTTGTTCATATGCGACACGACGGCAACACTTTGTCCCGCGCGAAAGTTTCCCGTAGCCGTCGTCGACATTTGTGTTACTTTCATAGCACCCCTCCCTAAAACAGATTCAGGTCTTTTCCGAGTTTGCCCATCGACGCAAAGCGAAGGATTGTGACGGCGCTGTCCATATACGGCGCGCGCTTTTCGCTGAGGAACGGTTTTATTGCAAGAAGCAGGCGCGTTCTGTCATCATTTCCCGCGCCCGACAAAGCAGATAACATATTATTAGGAAGTTTTACCTCCGAAGATTCTTTGTTTTCCCCTTCCGAAAGCGATGAAACAATCCCTTGAACCTTGCTCATGATTTCAGGGTCGGCAAGCGCTTTTGAAATTTCCTGTTCAAAGTCCATATCCTCACCCCTTAAATAAATCGGAAAGCTTCTTCGCGATGTCGGGATTGTTGCCGATTTCTTTCATCAGTTTTTCCTGCGTGGATTTGTCGATCCCTGCTTCGCCCTTTTTGACTTTCTCGACGAACGCTTTCCCCTCGTCGGTTTTTGCAAATTCCTGCGCTTTTTTAATCGCCGCGGAAAGCTCCTTTTTGTCCATACCTTTTAATTTTTCGAAAATATCCATTTTTACACACACCTTTCTGTTTCCAATATATGATTCCTTGACACAAAGTGTTCTTTCCTATAAAATATAGAATATAAAACACAAAGGGAGAAACTATTATGCGTGCAATTGTGCTTTCAGACAGCCACAACAACACCGCCTCGTGCGAGAGGGCGATTGCGTCTGTCGGCGAAAAGAATATTGATATGATAATACACCTTGGCGACATTGCGCGTGATGTGGATTATCTTGAATCACTTTATTATCCGATAAAGGTCGTATCCGTTCTGGGAAACAACGATTTCCGCGACGAACCTTTTGAAAGAGTGATAGATTTTGACGGACATAAAATTTTCATCTGCCACGGTCATACACAGGGTGTGAACTACGGAACGGAAAAACTTGAAGCAACTGCCAGAGAAAAAGAATGCGAAGCGGCACTTTTCGGACATACGCATCAGCCGAAGCTTGAAAAGTGTGACGATGGGATGATTATATTAAATCCGGGAAGCGTTTCACGTCCGAGAGGTAGCAGACCGTCGTTTGCGGTGCTTGAGACGGAAGGCGGAAAGTTAAAAGCAGTCATTAACGACTGGGTTTTGTAAGGAGAATATTATGGAACAAAAAGAAATTTACCGTGGTCGCGCAGTTGCGGTCAAGGATGATAAACAGACATTCAAGGCGCTACTCAAAGCAATTATTTTTTGCTTCGTTGTTTTCGCCGTGTCAAAATACCTGCCCGCTGCGTGGGCATTTGAAATAGGCGCAATCGTGCTGAGTGCAATTTACATCAACAAAGTGCTGAAGCAGGGTACATTCATCGCAACGTATATATTATATGAAGATTCTCTTGCGGTGGTGACTCGTTACGGCTTTATTGAAAAAGAAACGGCACGATATATTTTAAGCGAAAGCACATTTACGGAAAACTCTGTTACAACGGAGGGTAAGACATACCCCTTCTACCCCGACGAAAAGCTGAAAAAACTGCTTCTTAAATAGGAAAAGCCCTCATACACTTGTATGGGGGCGATTTTTTTGGATTTTCTTTTTGGTTTTCTGGGTATTATATTGTGCGCGCTTTTCTTCCTTAATATAAAAAGCGCCGCAGACATCCTTTGCAGAATTGTCGGCGGCTTTTTATTCCTTATTATATATAACACCGTTGCGCCGATGATTTCACTTTCACCAATCGGGGCAAATATCATAACGGCGACGGTTTGCGGAATTCTTGAAATTCCGGGGTTTTTGTTGCTGTTTTTCCTCAATACCCTTCTTTGATCGAATTTTTTATGTGGCGGAGAGTTTCCTCTTCGCCTTTTTCTTTTAGCATGAGAAGCCAGCTTTCAAGAAGGTCGCTCGTTTCCTCGTGAATAAAACGGCGTCCCTTGGCATTCATAAAATATTCGTAGGGATGTGATTCCTTGTAGTTCTTTCCCTGATAAATCTTGCTCGCGGCAACACGATCACAGAACATCTCGGCAACGTAGCGGATGGGCATCTTGACGGGCATAACCTTCTTTTCAATCGGGTTATAATCCGTCCAATACTCAAAATGATGGCGGTTTCTCCCCTTGTGATGAAGCCACGCAGAGCTGTAGCCGTGCGCGGTTCGTTCAGCTTCGTTGGGACTGCGTGTGCCGGTGTAATATTTCGCGCCCTGAATAAATTCCGTGGGCGAATATTTTGAAAGGTCGTGACGAACACCCTGCCAGAAAATACCCGCGCGGAAACAATGACGCATCACAGCGTTGCGGTGGCGGGTTATTGTATTAAAATGACCAATTGCGTTCTTGAGATAGTTTGTTTTCACAAAATAACCTTCTTTCAGGATTATTATATCACTTTTTGAAGACTGTGTAAACTGTGAGTTTTTTGGGTTTTCAGGCTTTTTGAAATATATGCCGATGATCGCGATCTTGTCGGCAATATGGAGCGTCAACATTCATATAAGGATAAGTGCTATCACCTGTATATGGATGAGTTTTTGAGCAGCAAGGAGCTGTTTGCCCTTGTGGAAGTTATGATTGGCGCAAGAGCTGTTTCCCAGGAAGAACTTTTAGAGCTGACCTCTAAATTGAAACGCGTTACAACTCTGCAGGACGAATTCAGTCAAAAAGACCTTAACTTTTATGAAAAGTCAAGGTCTTTTTTGTGGTGCGCCTGATGCGATTCGAACGCACGGCCTTCAGAGTCGGAGTCTGACGCTCTATCCAGCTGAGCTACAGGCACAGATACAGAATTCTGCATACGAAAACGTATGCAGAATTCTTTTTTTACAATATTATGCTGTTACCCAGACTCTTGTATAAAGAGGCATATTGTCAACAAGCCACTGAATGTCGTCGGGGTGCATTCTTACACAACCTGCAGAAACCTTCTGTCCGAGGCGCGCATCATACGGAGTTCCGTCATATTTTACAAGATATGAATGAAGCGCGTAGCCACCCTTGAAACGCATTACGGGACCGCAGTAGTATTTGGCATATTGCCAGATTGGCTGATACTGGTAATATTCAAACATACCCTCGATAGTGGGAGTTGAAGGCTTACCGATTGAGCAGGGGAATGAGTCAACAAACGCCCATTTGCCATCATTTTTCACAAATACGTTAACTTCGAAATCCTTCTTTGAAACCCAAATCATGTAATTTGTCTTACTTGTAACGGATTTTGAATTAACAAACTTTTCCTTTTCTCCTGCTTTTGAATAAGCAGAGTTTGAGAGTTTGATTTCAATCTGATACTCGTTGTTTTTCACAACCTCGTAATCACACTGGAAGTACTCTGCCACCTTTGAAAGAGGAACAAAAGGCATTGTGTCGATTTCGAAAGTAGCTTTTTCAAGATTTACACCTTTGCCGCCGATAAGCGCGTAGATGTCGTTTATGTAAAATCTTGCTTCATGCTTGCTGTCTGTGTAAAGCTTCACGTAGGGTTTTGCTTCGTTAACCTTTTGTGCTTTTACACCGATTTTTTCAAGAAGGTCGTAGGTTACATAAACCTCGTCCCCTTCAGCGCAGTGGTAGAAAAGTGTCTGCTTTGTAGAAGGAATCTTTATTGTTGCTTCCTTGTTCCAGTAGGGATCAAGAGTCATATAAAAGCTTGTATGATTTACAAGTTCGCCGTTCTCGTTGGGCATTGAATATGTCTGGAGGATATGTTCACGGCTGTTTACGTCACCATGAATTGCACCCTTTGCACCATCTGCCACAACGAACTTGAACTTTGTACCTGCACTGAAAGCAGGAACTTTGAAATCAATTTCAAAACCGCCGTGTCCGCGCTTTAATTTCTGCTTTTTTGTGTCGAGAAGAGTCGCACCGCTTTCGTCGTAAAGTTCAAAAGAAACTTCATTTTCCACTATTGTCGGGATTTTTTCCGCAGAGAAATAAACCTTAACATTTGTAAGTTCTTCCTGCGCAAAAGCGTTGAGCGACAAAAGAGCAATCAGCATAAATGTCGCCAACAGAATAGTTTTCTTAAAAATTCTCATTTAAACACCGCCATAAAATCAGTATATTCCTTCTCATTATACCTTTATAAAAAGATTAAGTCAACAGTTAGCAGGAAAATTATGGTTTTGCTCCAAAACTTGCCCAAAAAAGCTCTTTTTTCTTGCCTTAAAATTTGCTTTTTTTCTCATTATATGATATAATGGCTCTAACTGGGTAAATTTCTTTTAGATGGAGGAAACTTACATGAACGAAGAAAAAAATTTTCTCTCACTCGAGGGCATAACTGAAACACTTGAAAAGAACTATATGCCCTACGCGATGAGTGTAATCATATCACGTGCAATCCCTGAAATAGATGGGTTTAAGCCGTCGCACAGAAAGCTCCTTTATACAATGTATAAAATGGGGCTTTTGGGTGGCAACCGCACAAAAAGTGCCAACGTTGTCGGTCAGACAATGAAGCTTAATCCCCACGGCGATGCGGCTATTTACGAAACGATGGTGCGCCTTACGGAAGGTCATATGGCACTACTCCACCCCCTTGTAGATTCAAAGGGTAACTTCGGCCGTCATTACAGTAGCAATATGGCGTATGCGGCTTCACGTTATACCGAGGTAAAGCTTCTCGGCGTATGTAACGAGATTTTCGGCGACATCGACAAGGATACCGTTGATTTTGTTGACAACTACGACGGCACTATGAAAGAGCCTGCGCTCCTTCCCACTGCGTTTCCCAACATCCTTGTAAATCCCAATCAGGGTATCGCCGTTGGTATGGCGAGCAATATTGCGTCATTCAATCTTCGCGAAATCTGTAACGCAACTATTGCACTTATGAAGGACAAGAATGCAGAGCTTTCCGAATTCATTCAGGGCCCCGACTTTTCAACAGGCGGTTACCTTATCAAAAACGATGAAGTTCTGCAGAAGATTTTCTCTTCAGGTACAGGCAGTGTAAAAGTTCGCGCAAAATACACATACGACAAAAAGCAGAACATTGTAGAAATCACCGAAATCCCTTACAGCACTACTATCGAGGCGATTATTGATAAAATCACCGAACTTATCAAGAGTGGTAAGCTCCGCGACTTAAACGACGTGCGCGACGAAACCGATAAGACAGGTCTTAAAATCACGCTTGAATTAAAGCGTGGCGTTGATGCCGAAAAACTTATGGCACGTCTTTACAAGCAGACACCCCTTGAAGACAGTTTCAGCTGTAATTTCAACATTCTCATAGACGGCGAGCCGATGGTACTCGGTGTACGCGACATATTAAAAGAATGGATTAAATTCAGAACAGAATGTATCCGCCGTATGCTCAATTTCGAAATCGCGAAAAAGAGCGACCGACTTCACCTCTTACAAGGTCTTGAAAAGATACTTCTTGATATTGATAAGGCAATTTATATCGTCCGCAACACTCCCGAGGATGCAATGGTTGTTCCCAACCTTATGTCAGGCTTCGGCATTGACAAGATTCAGGCGGAATTTGTTGCGGAAATCAAACTTCGTAATCTTAATAAGGAGTATATCTTAAAGCGCACAAGCGAAATTGAAAAGCTACTTGAAGAAATTGCCGAACTCCGCAAAACTGTTGAGAGTGATGCTAGAATCAGAAAGCTTATCTCCAAACAGCTTGAAGAAATCGCTAAAAAATACGGTAGCGACAGAAAAACCGTTGTGATTGATGCCGAGGACGAAGTTATCGAAAGTCCCGAAACATTTATCGAGGATTATAATGTACGCGTATTTATGTCACGCGAAAACTACTTTAAGAAGATAACTCTTGTATCACTTCGTGCCGCTTCCGAGCAGAAGTTCAAGGAGGGCGACAGCCTTCTTTGCGAAGCGGAAGCAAGTAACAAAATGGAAATGCTCTTCTTCTCCGACAAGCAGAATGTTTACAAGATGAAGCTTTACGACATCCCCGATACAAAGGCAAGTGCGCTCGGCGAATATCTGCCCAACCTTATCGGTATGGAGCCTGACGAGAAGATACTCTACTGTACACCTGCATACGATTTTGGCGGATTTATGCTGTTCGCGTTTGAGAGTGGTAAGGTTGCCAAGGTTGATATGAAGGGTTACGAA
>JAZREK010000111.1:0-15064 GCA_045660765.1 Clostridia bacterium | reverse complement strand
AGCAACATTCTTGAAGTTTACGAAAATACCCTGTGCTGTTTCGGGACGAAGGTAGATTTCAGCTTTCGCATCTTCTGTAACGCCCTGGAAAGTTTTGAACATAAGATTGAACTTACGGATATCTGTAAAGTTATGCTTACCGCAATCGGGGCAGTTTATATCGTTTTCGTTGATGTATTTGAGCATTTCTTCGTTGCTCCAGCCGTCAACTACGATATCTTCGCCTTTTTCGTGGCAGAAGTCTTCGATAAGCTTGTCTGCACGGTGGCGTGACTTACATTCCTTACAGTCCATAAGGGGGTCAGAGAAGCCACCAACGTGACCGCTTGCTACCCAAACCTGAGGATTCATAAGAATCGCACAGTCAAGACCTACGTTGTAGGGGCTTTCTGTAACGAACTTTTTCCACCAAGCTTTTTTAACGTTGTTTTTATATTCTACGCCAAGAGGGCCGTAGTCCCAAGTGTTTGAAAGACCGCCGTAAATTTCACTACCTGCATAAACGTATCCACGACCTTTGCAAAGTGCAACAATCTTTTCCATTGTTTTATCCTGATTTCTCATATAAGGTGCCTCCCTTAATAAAAATAATTATCCATTGTACTATATTTTACCCTATTTGACGGGTTTTGTCAATCAAAAAGGGCATCTTTCGCGTGAAAGATGCCCTTTATTTCAGGTGCGTGATTACTTTATTGATTTTTTAGCCTTCATCATAGCCATGATGCGGTTCATTTCGTTATATACAATCATATAACCTTCGTCAACGCCCATACCGGGTTTTGCAAGAATCTGAACAGGCTGAGTAGCCATTGCACAATGTACGCAAACCTGTGCGCTACGGTCAGTTTCGTTACAAGTACCGCCCTGGTAAGCGCCGATACCCTTTTCCTTACAGTAAAGAACTGCTTCGATAGTGTTATTTACACCACCGAGGTCAGGAGTCTTGATCTGAACCATATGACCTGCCTTGTTGTCTGCGAAGAGCTTGATATCTTCAAGAGTGTTACACCATTCGTCAGCAACAAGTTCTACATCACAGCCTCTTTCGTCAAGTTCACGAGTAAGTGCTGAAAGAGCTTCAATCTGTGTTTCGCGGTCGCAGTCACAGTCCATAGGACCTTCAATGCGGAGATGGAAGGGCTTTGCAATTTTGCCGAGTTCTTCGATGTAGTCAGCCATTTCCTTGTAATTATTGTTACCGAACGCTGCACCGATTGTACCGTATACGTCGATGTGCATTACGGGGTTGTAGCTTTCGTCTGCGCGGTTGTTAAGGATTCTGTCACGAAGCCAGCCGATGTATTCAGCAAGTTTTTCGCCCTTTCTTCCGAGCTTTGTATCAATGTTGTTGATAAGCGCGTGAGGAAGAACCTGTGCACCCTTGATAATCATCTTGTCAGAGTTGTCGTAACGGTCGTCACCTGACTGTGTGAAAATCGGGATGGGAGTTTCGGAAATTTCGCAGCCGTATTCGTCAGCTACTACTTCGCACATAAGACGACCTGTTGCCTTTGCAACCGCGTCAAGGAGTGCCTGTGAAAGACCGTAACGAATAGCTGTATGAAGACGCTTGCCGTCAACTGTGATAGCTTCCATCATTTTAGCAAGACCGCGGAAATCATCAGCTTCCTTGCCTACGAGTTCGGGCTTGATATACTTGTCAATTACGGGGATGAAATCCTTTGCAAGGAAGAGAGGATCACGTCCGCCTGCGCCTGAGTACTGAACTGCGGCACAATCACCAAATGCAATCTGACCGTCCTCTAAAACGAGCATTACGGAGATTGATTCGCCTGCCTGACGAACTGATGTGAAACCTTCTGTTACAGGTTCGCCGATGTAGAATACGCCATCGTGACCTGCACCCTTTTTAATAGCACGCTGGTCATCAAAGTAGAAACCTGAACGACCTGCACTGCAAACAACATCTATAATTTTCATTTTGAAAACTCTCCTTTATGTTTGGGGACAGGTCGTTTTTGTTACGCCTACGGCTTACAAAAAACACCCCGTCCCCCATCTCTAATTCAAATTTCTTATTTTGCATTAATATTTAGGTCTTCCTACGAGGCGACCCTTACCGATTGCGTAAACGTCATCAATTACCATTTGGAATGATGCGTCTCTGCCTTCTGCTTTTGCTCTTTCGTCAATCTTTGACTTGTGGAAGTCAAGAAGTTCCTTTGAGAAGGGAAGGTTACCGGCATTCAAGATACGAACTGCACCGTCGTTATCACGGCAGGGAAGCATCTTGCCTGCATTGATACGGCAGGGAGCGAAGGGAACGTCAAGAACGCCTGCTTCAACACCACGGCATGTACCAACTGCGATATCGCCCTTACCAAGTTCAAAGCACTTGTCAACGATAGCGCGTGTTTCCTGGCGGATGATTTCCTTTTCTTCTTCAAGGCTTGCAGATTTAAGTTCCTGGTCAGCAAGCATATTTACAACCTGCTTTGTTGTACGAAGACCTTGTGCGTTAGCTTCCATTGTGGGGATACCAACAGCTTCGTGAGGAGTCTTTACGATAACTTTTGTTGCCTTTGCAAGAGCAGCGATTGTGCTACCGTAAGAGATAACGCCGAATGCCTTAGCCTCATCAGCAGGGAAACCACCCATCCACTGATGAAGAACAGTTGTAACTTCTACATCGTTGTAGCCGTACTTCTTGAGGTATTCGTCTGTAAGTTCTTCAAGTGTGCGGATAGCCGCAACGTCCTGAACGAGGTTACCACACTGGCCATAACCTACTGTGATATTCTTAACACCCTGCTCTGCTGCAAGGAGTGCTTCGATGATTGCAACTGCGTGTGATACACAGGGGGGAACGAGTGTACCTGTAAGAGGACCGTAGGGTTCACGGTTGATTGATACGCCCATTTCTTCGTAAAGACCTGTAAGACGGTCTACATACTGCCAGTCGCGGATTGTTCTTTCCATGGGAATGTTCTTACAATAAGGAAGGTTGTAAGAGATCCCGCCACCTTCGTAGCTTGTGAACCCGCCTGCAAGAGTAATTTCTGTAAGAAGACGGGCATCGGGTGTACCGTGACGAACCTGCATGGGCACGTTAACGCTTTCGATAACCTTACGGCAATTCATTACACCGTGGTTAACAGCGGGGAAGCCGTTAAGCATTGCACGGCCAAGACGGATTGATTCTGCGATACCGTTTTCAGCTTCTTCATAACGGTTCTGACGTGTGTAGCTATCGATTGTTGAGGGAAGAAGGTCAGCTTCTCCGTGTTCCTCAAGATATTTCATAAGTTTGATATGTTCATCAATAGCAGGAACGCCTGCACGGGGCTGTACAAGAGTACGTTTTTCTTTCTTTGCATCGAGAAGTTTCTTTGAGAAACTCTTGCTTTCGGGCATTGACTTGTGGTACTTTACAGCTTCCTCAAGATTAACATCTTTACCTGTGGGCCACTGTGTAAGTACTTCCTGACGCAGTGCTTCAAACTCTGCATCTGATATACGCTTATTCTGAATATCCATGGTGTTCCAACTCCTTTTTCATTATTCGAAGTGCGGTTTCGGGATAATGCTGTGACAGCAGTCCCATAGCCGCTAATATATACGTTCTGTCTACCCATACATCTGCCTTTTTCGGTCGAAGCGACGCAGGCGACATGGGCGAATACAAGGCAAAAGATGCAATCTCTGCCGTGCGCTTGGTATGTATAAGGCTTCCGCCGGTTACTACAATATTACTTACTTTAGTAAGGTTCTTACCTTCCTGAACAAAGGTTTGTCCCATCATTGTGTAAGTTTCGGTAATCGTTCCTGCGTGGCGCGATACCGCTTCTTCAATAGCCGATGACGCAAGTGCAAAGTCGAGTTTTTCAAGCTCATCCTCACCGCAGGGAACTTTATCTGTATGTTCCTTAAGGTCGGCTACAAGTTCCTCTATGCGCTTTGTTGAAAGTGTTGATAGATTGGCGATTTTATCTTCGCCTGCGGCATCGATAATTCCCTGTATGCTGTAACGCATACCGATGTCGCCTTCAACCGTTCTTTTTGCGTAAGGCTCGGGAAGTCCTTTATAAACTGTATTCATATGCTCGGGCATACCGTCTGCGATTGAATACACGTCGGTGGTCGCACCGCCGACATCAACCGCTAAAAGTTCGCCTATTCCGAGTTCCTCCCCTGTTCCCTTGGCAAGAAGTTCCATTGCCAGAAGCACTGCCGAGGGTGTGGGCATCATAATATCTGAAAGAAGCTCTGCCGCGCGGGAGAGACCTTTTGCACTTATGATACGTTCGAGGAATATTTCGCGGATTTTCTTTTGTGTAGGTTCTATCTGCAGTACGCCGAATTTCGGCATTACGTTAGGACATACATAAACTTCACAGTTTTCAAGAATACGACTGCACTCTGCCGCGGCACTTCTGTTTCCCGCAATTATTATCGGGAAATCGGGATTCATGGAAGCAAGCATTTTCGCATTGTGAATAATGCATTCCTTATTACCGCCATCCGTTCCGCCGACAAGGAGGAATATGTCGGGCTTTTGCGCCTTTATCTCCTCAAGGTCAAACTCGGTCAGTTCAAAGGAGTAAAGTCCTACTACCTTTGCCCCTGCACCTAAGCTTGCAAGACGCGCCGCCTCACTCGTAAGTTCGGGAACGAGTCCGCTTGTAACCATACGAAGGCCACCTGCCGCTGATGAACAGGCATAGCACGAGTCAAACTCAATCTCGCCCGTCTTTTCGCGGAGATTTTTAAGCCCTTCATTAAGTCCGTCGTTTATGTCCGTCTGAACCGTTGTGTATGCCGCCGCAGTAGCGATAATTTTTTCATTTTCAACATCAACCGCGGTAAGCTTTGTATATGTACTGCCGAAGTCAATCAGCAAGACATTTTTCACTATGCTCATCCTTCCATGTGAAGAAGTTTACGAAGTGCCTCAATTGTTGTTTCGGGAGCTGTTCCGGGAGGGAATGCTCTGTCAAATCCCATTTCCTTGAAACGCTGTTCAACGTCTTCAAACTTCTGCTTACCGATAACGATGTTACCGCCAACGAGAAGCGGAATTCCCTTAAGACCTGCTTCGTCACATTTTTCACGCATTCCACGACAGTCAAGTTCGCCCTGACCATAGAGAGAAGAAATAACGATTGCGTCTGCACCTGATTCGATTGCAGCTGCAATATATTCTTCCTGCGAAACCATAACACCGAGGTTTACAACCTCAAATCCGGCTTCTGTAAAAGCGTGATACAAAATCTTGTTACCTACGGCATGAACATCGGCGCCGGTAACACCAATGACCAAAACCTTCTTTTCACGATTTTCCATTTTTGCACCTCTCTACCCATTGTAATTTTTATTATTGTTCTATACCTATATATTATAATTGAATAGAACATTTGTCAATAGGTATGAACACAAAAAATGGCTTTTTTTACAAAAAAAGTGCCCCTCGGTATACCGAGGAGCACTTAATCTTTATTATATTGTTTTTTCTTCTAAAAGTCTTTTGATTTTTGTTTCAAGATACATTACCGAGCCTTCATCCATTTCGTAGTAACACTCGATGATTTCGCCCTTGAATTTCTTGATGATTTCGTTTATTTCCGCACCGAAATACTTTTTATAATGATGCGGAATAAGAATTGCATCTTTACCTTTTACATATTCCTTTATATCCATATCGAGTGATGCTACAAACGGTTCATTCACCACGATATCTTCAGCATAGTCATTACACTCTTTCAGAAGCAGTTCGGAAAAGCGCTTGCTGTAACCGATTATGCCTATCTTTGCTCCCGCGCGGAGCTTAATTATATGAGAAAGGCATCGGGGCGACGGACGAAGCGCGATACGAACAATCTTTTTCCTGAGGGGAAGTGTGTTTTCAAGATATTGCGCGTGGGAAGATGTTGTTACGATAAGGTCAAAGCCCTCGCTGATTTTGTAGGGGTATTCCTTGATGCTTTCGAGCATATATGAATACAAATCTACATTCCCGACACTGCGAAGCTGGTCGGAAATCTGCGAAAGTGTTTCGGGATTACACTCAACCACCGCAACTTTGATATTTGATTCTTCTTCACTGCGTTCGCGAAGTTTAAGGTTTAAGAATATATTTATTTCGGAATTACTAAATCCCATCTGTTCAAGCTCGGAAAACATTTTATCAATAGACACCATTGCTTGTTCTTTACGGCTTCCCGAATTGGTCGGCTGATAGCAGACAAATGTACCGCGTCCCTGTACCTTTTCAATAATGCCGCTGTGTTCAAGCTCGTCATAAGCGCGTTTAACCGTACCGCGCGCTATGTTAAGTTTTTCCGTCATTTCAAAAACTGTCGGCAGTTTCTGTCCGTGTTTGAAATCTCCTTTTTTAACAGCGATTGTTATTCCGTCAACAATCTGCTGATAAATAGGCACATCAATATTAGGATTTATAGTCAGATTAAAGTTCATCTAAATTACCTCACAAAAATTGTTCTATACCATTTTAACCAAGTTGGCATATTTTGTCAAGGAATATTGGAACAATTTCGCAAGCAATAAAAAACCGACCGTTTTTCTGACGGTCGGTTTGATTTTACTTTAAGCTGTCAAGGTATGCTTTCTTTCCTGTTTCGTAGAGGTTATTTCCTTCGCTGTCGATAATTACAACTACGGGGAAATCTTCTACTTCAAGGCGACGGATTGCTTCTGCACCAAGGTCTTCGTAAGCGATGATTTCAGCTTTCTTGATACATTTTGAAAGGAGAGCACCACAACCGCCGATTGCACCGAAGTATACTGCACCGTGCTTTTTCATAGCATCAATAACTTCGGGGCCACGCTTACCCTTACCAATCATACCTGTAAGACCTTCTGCGATAAGAGTGGGGCTGTATGCGTCCATACGGTAAGAAGTAGTAGGGCCGGCACTTCCGATTGCCTGACCTTCCTTTGCAGGAGTAGGTCCTACGAAGTAGATTATAGCGTCCTTTACATCAAGGGGCATTTCTTTACCTTCTGCCACAAGTTCGCAAAGTCTTTTATGAGCCGCATCACGCGCGGTATAAATTACACCTGAAATAAGACAGCTGTCGCCGGCTTTAAGCTTGCGAGCGTCTTCCTGTGTTAATGGAGTTTTTATTGTTATAGACATATTTCATCTTCCTTTCTTACAGAATTTCTGTTTTGTGTCTTGTAACGTGGCAGTTGATATTAACCGCTACGGGAAGTCCTGCAATATGAGTGGGGAAATATTCAACATTTACTGCAAGCGCAGTTGTCTTTCCGCCAAAGCCCTGAGGACCGATACCAAGTGCATTGATTTTTTCAAGAAGTTCTTCTTCAAGTTCTGCATAGAAAGGCTTTTCATTTCTCTCGTTTACGGGACGGAGAAGTGCTTTCTTCGCCATATAAGCCGCCTTGTCAAAAGTACCGCCGATACCTACGCCTACAACGATGGGAGGACAGGGGTTGGGGCCTGCTTCTTCAACAGCCTTGCACACAAATTCCTTTACGCCTTCAACGCCGTCAGAAGGACGAAGCATTGCAATTCTGCTCATATTTTCACTACCGAATCCCTTGGGTGCAACTGTAATTTCAAGCTTGTCACCGGGTACGATTTCGGTATATAACATAGCAGGTGTGTTGTCACCTGTATTCACTCTGTCAAGGGGGTCACGGACAACGCTCTTACGAAGGTATCCTTCTGTATAACCCTGACGCACACCTTCATTAACTGCATCTTCAAGGTTTCCTTCAATATGAACATCCTGACCGATTTTAAGGAATACGCACGCAACGCCTGTATCCTGACAAACGCTCTGATTCTGTTCATCGGAAATTTCATAGTTTTCAATTATGCGGTCAAGAATTTCCTGCGCCTGAGGCCAGGGTTCATTCTTGCGGCAATTTACGATACATTCTTTAATGTCGCTTGTAAGATGACAATTTGCATCAATACAAAGTTTCTTTACTGTTTCTGTAATAAGATTTGCATTAATTTCTCTCATTTTCTTTCCTCCGTTTATTTCACATTATAGATGCGGTCCAAAATGTTAAGGTCATGACCGATAACTTCCGCAACGACTTTGTCGCCTTTTGGGATTTTGTGCGGTTTACCTGTTATTTTCTCTGCCTTTTCCTTAATGTCGTGGATATCCACAACATTAAGCCCCGCAGCCACAAGGTTATTTCTAAGTTCAATATTTTTGGGGTTAACCGCTATTCCCCCCTGAGTTACAAGGACATCAATATCCTTGCCGGGAGTTGAAATACAGTTTACACGGTCTGTCACGATGGGAAGACGTGCACGGAACATAGGAGCAATAATCATTGAAAGTTTACTTCCCGCCGCGGTATCGCTATGACCACCGCTGCCGCCCATAATATAACCGTTTGAATCTGTATGTACATTTACATTAAAATCAGTATCAATTTCAGTTGCGCCGAGGATTACTACATCAAGGCTGTCAACCACGGCACTCTTTGCAGCAGGAGATGCGTAGTGCATAGCCGAAATCTCCTGATGACGTGAATCAGTACGGATTGATTCTACTGCATCAAGGTCAAAGCACTGAACATCCATAAGTTTCCGGAAACAACCACTGCGGAGCATATCAACCATATATCCTGTAATACCACCCAGACCGAAGCTTCCCTGAATTCCTTTTTGAAGCATAATATCCTTGAGGAACTTCGCCGCTGCAAGTGATGCACCGCCGGCACCTGTCTGGAATGAAAATCCATCTTTAAGAAGACCTGATGCCTCGATAACCTTTGCCGCATTCTGTGCCATAACAAGTCCAACGGGGTCGCGGGTAATTTTTGTTGTACCTGACACGATACCCTTGGGATCGCCGATTGCATCAACCTCAACTACATAGTCAACGTAATCTTCAGAAATTGACCAGTCTTCAAGAGGATAAGAAACAAGGTTGTCTGTAATTACTACTACTTTTTTTGCATACATCGCATCGGCATATGCATAGCCAAGGCTACCGCACGCAGATTTACCATATTTACCGCTGCAGTTACCCATAGCGTCTGAAGACGGAGCGGCGATAAACGCTACATCAATGGGTGTTTTTCCGAGAGAAATGTCGGCAGGTCTGCCACCGTGTGTACGGAACTGTATGGGATTTTTCATAATGCCCTTTGAAAACTCGCGTCCGAGTCCCGATGCGATATAGTCAGTCATAACAGTAGTTACAACGCCCTTTTTAATATGGTCTATAAGGGGCATATGCGCATCGAAAAGCGAGCTCGCATTTACTGTAAGGTCTTTAACACCGCTGTTTGCGATTTCTTCCATTACCATATTAAGAACAAAGTCACCGTTTCTGAGATGGTGGTGGAACGAAACTGTCATCCCGTCTTTAAGACCGGAGAGTGCAATTACTTCTTTTATTGATTTTACAATTTTATTCATTGTCGTCCCCCCTGTCCATACCAAGTGCCTTTGCCATTTCAATGGTACGCTGTGCTCTTGCAACAATGGGAGCGTCAATCATCTTTCCGCGGAGGGCGATTGCACCCTTTCCCATTTCCTTTGCAAGACGGATTGCATCCATTACCTCGTAAGCATATTCAACCTCTGCTTCAGTCGGACTGAACACGCTATTGATTGCATCAATGTGACGCGGAGAAATAGATGCCTTACCCGTAAAGCCGAGCGCTTTAGCGAGCGAAGCATCGGTATATATTCCTTCATCATCATTAACGTCGGTAAAGGGAGTATCATAAACGTCTACACCTGCAGCACGAGCGGCTACAACAAGACGAGTACGCGCATATTCAATTTCTCTGCCTTCCTTTGTACGCTTGCACTGAAGGTCAGCTGTAAGGTCTTCCGCGCCGAGGAAAAGAGCCTTTACCCTCTTTGTGCACGATGCAATAGAAAATGCATTTTCCACACCGAGCGCTGTTTCGATAAGAGGCATAATCCCAACGGTATTTTGGGGAAGTCCGAGTTTTTCTTCTACTTCACTCATATACTTGTCCAAAGCAAGGGCATCGTCAGCCGTTGATGTCTTGGGAAGCAGAATAAGGTCGGGTTTTTCGGGAAGGATAGTATCAATATCTTTCTTCCAGTATTCTGTATCAACGGAATTGATACGGACGATAACTTCGCATCCTGAAAGATCCATATAACGCATAGTGTTGCGTACAAGGATTCTTGCAGCATCCTTTTCAGCAGGTGAAACGGCATCTTCAAGGTCGAAAATTACAGCATCCGAGCCAAGGCAAGATGCGTTTATAAGCATATTGGCATTATTGCCCGGTAAAAAGAGCATACTGCGACGCATCAGTTTTCCCCCTTTCCGCGAAGAACGGCTGTTTCCACGCGAGCACGTATTACACATTCAAGTGCACCACGGTCAACCACGCGTACCTGTGCACTTTCAACTTCATTTTCTTCAAGAACAGACTTGACTGCTGAATATATTTCTTCGCCGAACTGTTCTTTCACCACAGATTCAATCTGTATTTCGATTCCATCACCATTTGGTGCGATTTCTACATAAGCATCGCTGGACTCAATTGTTCCTGCTGATGCAGATTTTAAAATTTTCATTTTTTGTTGCACTCCTTATAAAGTTACAGTACCAATCCGATTATATTGTATAATACAATAGTCAAAATTGCAATTCTTTTTAGAGTTTTTTTATTTTTTTCTTTCATTATTTATGCTGATGTTGTATAATAAAATTAAGAATTATGAAGTTACAGGTGTTTTTATGGAAACAGAACTTTGTTCAAAACTTTCTCCAAGAAAACTTAATATCTGGCAAGAATTTTTAAAAAAGGCTTCACTTGAAGCTGATCTTGGTGTAGAAAGAGTCGCGCTCGTATGGGACGATGACGACAACCTTATTGCAACAGGTTCAAGAGAAGGTAATATTTTAAAATGTATTGCCGTTGATGAAAATCATCGTGGCGAGGATTTAACCGCAACTGTTTTAAGCGAGCTTCAGAAGGATGCTTTCTCGCAGGGGTATAGCCACCTTTTTTTATACACAAAGCCTGAAAACCACGCTATGTTTTCTTCCCTGTTCTTCTGCGAGGTTGCAAGAACGGATAAGGTTCTCCTTATGGAAAATCGCCAGAGTGGTGTAAGGAATTTTGTTGCACAACTGCCCAAAGCAGATACGGAAGGCACAATCGGAAGCATTGTAATGAATGCCAATCCTTTTACACTTGGGCACCGCTTTCTTGTTGAGCAGGCATCTTCAAAATGTGACCACGTATATGTGTTTGTTCTTTCCGAGGATAAGAGCGAGTTTTCGTTTGAAGACCGAATAAAGCTTGTAAAAGAAGGTACAGCCGACATAAAAAATGTTACAGTCCTTCCCACAGGGCCTTACCTTATATCTTCGGCAACGTTTCCGACGTATTTCCTAAAGGAACGCGACAAGGCAAGCGAGATTCAATGTATGCTTGATATTGAAGTGTTCGCAAAACATTTTGCACCTAAATTCAATATAACAAAACGTTTCGTGGGAACCGAACCAATTTCACCTATGACAAATATGTATAACAACGCACTTCTCAGAAGTCTTCCCGAAAAAGGAATCGAGGTAATCGAAATCCCCCGAACTGAAAAAAGTGATGCCCCCATAAGTGCAAGTCGTGTACGCGCACTTATAAAAGAGGGCAAATTGGACGAGGTAAAAGCCCTCGTTCCCGAAACAACTTTCAACCATTTAAAATCGATGTAACGGAGGTAATATTATGAAAGACCGTCAGCAGAGTCATATTTTAAGTAGTTATTTCGCGCCGCGTGGACATCACCGTATGTACGCACTTGGTATGCAGCTTGCACAGTTATACCTTTCTCCGTTTGATAAGCTTATCGGCATCATAGGGGAAGCAGGCAGTGGTAAAAGTGCGCTTCTTCGCGGTATGTTCCCCGGACTTGAACTTACAAACGATGATGACGGGGTTTATGTAAGACCTCTTCCGCTTCTTGACCAGAACGGTGGTTTTTTTACACCGCACACGTATCATCTTGACATTCGTTTTGAAAACGGCTTCACACAGATGAGCGTACTTGCCGACGCTATTTTAGAAGCACTTAACAACGGCAAAAGAGTTATTGTTGAACATTTTGACCTTATATACCCCCTCTTGGGAATTAATGCAAATCTTCTTATCGGTGTAGGCGAACAGGTTTTAATATCACGTCCGACAATTTTCGGACCTGAACCCGATGAAATGAAGGAAAGAGTTTACGAATCTCTTGCATACCGCCTTATGGCGCACAGCGCGGAAGACCTTTGCGAACTTTGTATGCCCAAGGAAGATATGGAACGTTGCGGTCACGACGACGTGAGACACGGTTTTGTTATCACATTCCCCGAAACAAAACCCCAGTTTGATATTGTAGAACTCGAGAAAAAGGTTAATGATCTGATTGCGCAGAATCTTCCCATAACTTATGAAGATGCAAATCATATTTCCGTAAACGGAAAGTCGCATTACTGCACAGGACCGAGAATTCACGTTTCTCATACAGGAAAAATTGAAAATCTGCATCTTCTTCCTCATTTTATATATGATCAGTTCAACAGAAATTATCTGCTTGTAGGTTGTGTTGGCAATGGCGCGGAGGAAAACCTGAAAAAGCTTGATGCACATCAGCAAAAACAGTCTGATATCATTATGTAAAACGGAGGCTCGTTATGAGCGAAGTAACCATTATAGAAATTCTTGACTCGCGCGAAAAAAGAGTCCAAAAACAAAAGGAGCTTATTTCAAAGTATAACTCCCCACTTGTTTGTTTTACGATGAACATCGCAGGACCTGTCAAAGTCACTCCTCTTATCAGGCGCGCCTTTTTTGAGGGAGTATTGCTCCTTGAAAATGCATTGCCTGAAGATAAAATTCTTGAAAAAGAAATCATTTCTGCAAAGACGGGATTTGAGGCATTTTTCTCGTTTGATATGAATGAAAAAGAAATCAAGGACATATGCGTTGAAATAGAGGAATCAACCTCTCTCGGCAGACTTTTTGATATGGATGTCCTTGATATTCAGGGAGATAAGCTTGAACGCAAAAATGAGCGCGGATGTTTCGTCTGTGGCAAAAAAGGGCGCTTTTGCAGTGCAGGGAGAGTGCATAGTGTAGAGGAACTTCAAAAAGTAACGCGCGAAATTATGCACAGGTATTTTGAAGAAAAAGACCGAGAAACCATTTCGGATTTTGCCGTCCAAAGTTTGATTGACGAAGCACGAACTACTCCAAAACCGGGTCTTGTTGACGGAAGAAACAGCGGTAGTCATAGTGATATGAATATCATCACATTTATAAAGAGCGCTAATGCTTTAAAGTCATATTTTTATGAATGTGTTAAAATCGGACAAAGCACAAAAAAGCTTTCACTCGATGAAGTTTTTGCAAAACTCCGCAACGAAGGAATCCTTGCAGAAAAAACGATGTTTGATGCAACAGATGGAGCAAATACGCACAAGGGTGCGATATATTCACTCGGCGTTATTTGCGGAGCAGTCGGTAGATTGTGGGAAAGTGAAAGTCCTATCCCCGATACGGAAAAAATCCTTTCCGAGTGCAAAAAGCTCGTTAAAGAAAGCACGGAAAAGGATTTCAGGAAGATAGATTCTTCAACCGCAGGCGGAAGGTTTTACCTTGAGCACGGCTTTAAGGGAATACGTGGCGAAGTTGCAGACGGTTTTCCATCTGTATCTGAAATATCACTTCCCGTTTTTGAAAAAGCAATTGCAGACGGTATGCTGCAAAATGACGCAGGCGTGATTTCTCTGCTAAACTTGATTGCAGAAGTTAATGATACTAACCTTTATAAACGTGGCGGTATGGAAGGTATCGAGTACGCAAAGCGCGAGGCGCGCGCACTTCTTTCAAAAACGCCTTATCCGACAAGAGAAGATATCGAAGCGCTTGATGACAAATTCATTGAAAAGAATCTTTCCCCCGGTGGATGTGCCGACTTATTGGCAGTTACATATTTCCTGAACAAAATAAAAAGCGGTGTCATATGACACCGCTTTTATTATTCTTATGAAAACTGCTTTTTATCGCGAGCACCATTTTTCAGTTCTAAGTTTGGTTGGCACGCGACATAGGTGAAGCGACACGCTTCTTATTTCTTTTTCGCTATTTCCGCAATTTCGGGATATTTTGATATTATATATGAATATCCGTTTTCCTTGTGCGGAACAAGGCAATCCGAACAATCTTTTATTCCTTCCTCGATATATTTGAAATTGCCACCGCATTTGTCACCAAGCGCATAAAGCGGACAGTAACAGAAAAGGCAGTTAAAAAACTCTTCATCCTCACACTTGTGGCAGGGAAAATATATACAGTCTTTATTCTGGAAGTAAGAAAAGTTATTGTTCATTAGAACACCTCATTTTATTTGAAGTCAACATTGAAAGGCATTGTACCTTTTGCTTCACCCTTGCCTGCAAGGATTTCAATTGCATAGTCCTGTGATTCGGGCATTATGTAACCGAAAAGCTTTCTCTTGACATGAAGAAGCGGTTTGATTGCATAGGGGCTGCCGAAATGAACGAGTGCAGATACCTTACCTGTATGGATAAGAGCGTTTAAGATTGCCTCGCTACGTCTTGTAAGACAGTCTGTTCCGAGATATGCGGTACAATAGCACTGTGTTACGAGAACGACTTCTTCATTCTTGCTTGTAAGCTCAAGAACTCTCTGATGGTCGCTGGGAATTGAAAGCGGAGGAAGAAATGCAATTTCCGAATTGGGGAAATTCTTTTTGATTACTTCTGCCACGCGCTTTGCTTCATACCAGGGAGCAATAGCAATTTCTCCAAGTTCCTGATCCATTCTCTTTTCTTCTTCGATAAGTATGAATACTTTTTTGGACTCGGGATTGTCAAGTGCAGCATTTACGCCCTCGTCTGTGATTGCTGTTACGCAGTCCTTTGCAATATTTTTAATAAGTCTTTCATCTTCTTCAGTGAATACTGCAGGATTTTCGGGTGTTGCGGAAACAAAGTCCTGAAGTGTAAGCACGTGACGAACCGCCTCGTTAAGACGTTCTTCTGTGATAACGCCCTTTTCATAGTTTTTCTTGAGGTTCGCAATTGTA
>JAZREK010000110.1:0-4626 GCA_045660765.1 Clostridia bacterium | reverse complement strand
TATGACGGAAAATGGTGAGCTTGCAAAGACAATCCTTGATGAGTATATGAAAAGTTTTCAGGATAGAAATCCATATCTGTATGTATTCTCTGCTCATCTGCATATGGATGAAGCGACACCGCATTTACATATTGATTTTGTTCCGTTCACTACAGAAGGTAACCGCAAACTTGATACAAGAGTTTCTTTGAAAGGTGCATTGAAACAACAAGGATTCGTTGGTTCCGGGCGAAACAATACAGAACGTGCACAATGGGCAGAATCAGAGAAAGAAGCTCTATCAAAAATTATGCTTGAACATGGCGTTGAGTGGGAACAAAAAGGAACTCACGAAAAGCATAAAACGGTAAGTCAATTCAAGCGTGACAAACTTATAGAAGAAGTTGAAACCCTTGAAGTTCAAATGTCAGAGCTTGAGAAAAAGGCATCTGCTTATAAAAGTGCTGAAGAATATGCAACGATAACTGCTCAGAAGCTACAAGATAATGCGGATTTTGAACTAAAAGATCCTTCGATGGTGACGAGTGCGAAAGCTTATAAAACAAAGGTTGTCGAACCGTTTATAAAAAGGTTGATAGAGATTGTAAAAAATCTTGCACGCAGGTGTTACCGTGCAGAAAAGTTTCAGGCGGAATCTGAAGAAAAAATTTCAAAGCTTCAGAAAGAAAAAGAAGAACTTAAATCAAAGCTTTGGGATAAAACCACCGAGAATAATCACCTTAAAAAGCAACTTTCGGATTACGAAAAAATAAAGTCATATTTAGGAATAGACAAAATCAAAGAGTTGCTTCAAACAATCAATATTTCTATGCGAAAAAAGGACAAAACAGACCGATAAATTTTCCCTTAATGACCTTTACGGGAATGTGCCACATTCCCGTGTGGGTAATGAGGGTGAAAAATAAAGGAGGAAATTACAATGCAATCATTATTTGAAAAGAATGGCGGAACTTACAGACAAGAAGGTGGTTATCTGATACCAAACCTTGATGTTCCAAAACAAAACGGGAAAATCGGTAAATACGGCAGACTACATAGGAATTTTATCAAGCAAAATCATCCGGCATATTACTCGGCTCTGTTTATGTCGGGAAATTTGTTTGATTATCTGCATGAAGTCGACTTAAAGGCACAAAACGAGCTTGATAGACTTATTCCTTTGCTTGCAAAACAGCAAGGCATTACAGAGCAATTGAAGTCTGAAAATCAGCTTAAATGGATTGGCTTGATGAACAATATTAAAGCGCAAGCAGAAGAAATAATTTACAATGAATTTGTGTATGTGAAAGGAGCATAAAAATGAAAAAATGTGTTGTATTTATAATCTTAATAGCAATGTTTACAAGTTCGGTAGTAAGTGCTGCAGAGGTGCCGAGAGAGTCGGCACCCTGCAATGCACCAAACGAAGCAATCGTTTTTATTGAAAGTTGTATAGGGAATATTTTAACCGAGGTGCAGAACGGTTTGGGATATGCCGATGCAAGAGCAAAATCAAATCGCATATTCTTCAATGCATGGCTGAACGGTCAGACAAATGGTTATAGCTACGGTGAACTTGTTGACATTGCCAATGCTGCAATATGGCAATACCGGGATATGTACCTGCGACCTGATTTTTACAAAGATAATCTTGAAAAATTCAGAGTTATCATCGCTCCCGTAATTGAAGATTATAAATCCGGTAAAATCACTTATGCTGAAGCAGAGTTTAATGCCCGTATAAAAATCTATCAATCGGTAAATCCTAACTTCAATCCCGATGTGGAATATATGAAGGACCCACTTTTGAGAGATATTCCGTCGGTGGATAATAGCTTATTTATATTAGCAAGAAAGCTAATTTTAGAAAGCAAATAAAATGAAATAACCTAATGATAGCGGCAGGACTAACTATTCCTGTCGCTATTTTTGTACAAAATGTAATATTTTCTCAAACTTGTTGACTTTTCAACAAGTTTTTGCTATAATATACTTGTTGAAATCTCAACAAGTATATAGGAGGTTGGATTATGGTCATGCTTAAACAAGAACAAAAGACGAAACGAAAAGTCTATTTATTGCTGACAAAATTTCCTGATACAGGAACCAAAATCATTAATATTTTGACAGGATTGAAATATCCTCATGCCTCTATCGGCTTGGAAGAAGATATCAATACATTCTATAGTTTCGTTACAAAAGGATTTATTGTAGAAGATATAAACCGATATGCAAAACCGGGAAGAAAAACTATACCGTGCCAACTATACGAAATGTATGTGACAGAAGAAACCTATTTAAAAATCAAGCAAGCACTTGACTATTTTATTGAGTTTAAGGACTTGTTTTATTATTCAAGAACAAGCCTTACTTTAAGTATTTTGAAGTTGCCATACAAACGCAGTCGTTTCGGCTTTTTCTGTTCACAGTTTGTAGCATATATTCTGCAAAAAAGTCAAGCAAACAAAGAAATTAAAAGTGTTAATCAATATTTTTCTGATGATTTAAGTTGTATTTCAGGGATGAGATTAAAATATCAAGGCAACTTAAGAAGTATGTTGGATAGATTTTACGTTTTACCTTGTCCTGTCTAAAACAAAAAATCAGAATGTGTTAAATCAGTGTATAGGAGGTTTTATAGTGATTGAAAGATTTGAAACTTTTACTGTTTTATTAAACAGAATAAACAGAAATATACGTAAAATTAAGAATGAAGAAATGGCGAACTATGAACTCAGAAGTCCGCATATTTCGTGCCTATATTATTTGTATATATCAGAAGAACTGACATCGAAAGATCTTTGTGAACGTTGCGAAGAAGATAAAGCTACGATTTCGAGAAGTCTTGACTATCTTGAAAAGAATGAATATTTAATATGCAAATCTCAAAGTAAAAAAAGGTACAATTCTCCTTTTGTTCTTACTGATAAAGGTTCACGTGCCGGAAAAAGAATTGCAGATAAAATTGATGCTGTGTTAGAAGAAATAAGTGTTGGCATTTCTGATGAAGACAGAACTGTATTTTATCGCAGTTTGAATATTATCAGCGAAAATATAGAAAAAGTCGCAAAATCCTATGATGAATGAGAGGTAGTTATGTTTTTTATTAAATCAGCTTTTTGTCGTGTGTTTCAAACGGCATTTCGTATTGCATTACCTATTCTTCCGTATAGAGAACCGGAAATTATCAGTTCATGTGCGGAGCTTGGTGATGTATTGAAAAAAGAAAATGTTAAGTCTGTGCTTATCGTTACAGATAAAGGAATTGTAAACAATGGACTTGTTTCACCACTTGAGGAAGCATTAAAAAAGAGCAAGGTTCATTATAAGGTGTATGATCAAACTATGCCTAATCCCACAGTTAAGAATGTTGAACAAGCATTGGCGGTTTACAAATCAAATAATTGCGACTGCCTTATTGCAATCGGTGGAGGTTCCTCAATGGATTGTGCAAAAGCAGTCGGAGCAAGAGTTGCATATCCTAGAAAAACTGTAGGACAAATGAAAGGAATTCTTCGAGTGCTGCGCAAATTGCCAACACTTATTGCTGTTCCAACTACGGCAGGAACAGGAAGTGAAGTAACCTTGGCATCTATTATCACAGATAGCGAAAAACAACATAAATATGCCCTTATGAGCTTTCCTTTGATTCCCCACTATGCGGTGCTTGATGCTTCTCTTACATATACATTACCGCCGCATCTGACGTCAACAACGGGAATGGATGCTCTTACGCACGCTGTTGAGGCATATATCGGACGTTCAACGACAAAAGAAACCCGAAGACTTGCGCTTATGGCTGTAAAACTTATTTTTGATAATATAGAAGCAGCCTATAAAGACGGAACAAATCATAAAGCAAGAGAAAATATGCTTCGTGCAGCATACAACGCCGGAGTTGCATTTTCAAAATCTTATGTAGGATATGTTCATGCTATTGCACATTCCCTCGGTGGAAAATACGGAACACCTCACGGTCTTGCTAATGCGGTAATTATGCCTTATGTGCTTGAAGCTTATGTAGAAAGCGTGTATAAAAAACTTCATAAGCTCGGCTCGGTTGCAGGAATCTGTGATGAAAAGGATTCTTATGAAGCAGGTGCGAAAAAGTTTATTGCAGCAGTGAAGAAGCTAAATAAAGATATGGGTATTCCCGATAAGTTAAACGGAATCAAAAAAGAAGATATTCCGCTGATGGCAAAGCACGCTGAAAAGGAAGCTAATCCTCTTTATCCCGTACCAAAGCTTATGACAAGAAAAGAGTTGGAAAACTTTTATTATATGATTGCAGATTGGAGTAAATAAAATGACAAATGAGCAAATTGCTTCGATGCTTGAAAAGCAGAGAAAATATTATAAAAGCGGTGCGACCATTCCGGTTAAGTTCCGCATTGAACAACTAAAAAAACTATATTTGACTGTAAAGAAATATCAGACCGAGGTAAATGATGCTTTGACATCTGACCTCGGTAAAAGCCATTTTGAAGGATTTATGTGTGAAAGCGGTCTTGTTCTTTCAGAGATTTCATATATGATTCGTCATACAAAGAGATTTGCAAAAAGAAAGACGGTATATACTCCCATTACAAATTTTGCATCACATAGCTTTAAGCAGCCCGTACCTTACGGAAACACTCTTATTATGAG
>JAZREK010000109.1:0-12470 GCA_045660765.1 Clostridia bacterium | reverse complement strand
CCCGTCCGGGTCTTGGTAAAACAAGTTTTGCGCTCAACATTGCCCAGAATGCTGCTATAAGGGAAAAAGTTCCCGTAGCAATCTTCTCTCTTGAAATGAGTAAGGATGAACTTGTTAACAGAGTGCTTTCAAGTGAAGCACTCGTTGAATCGGGTAAACTTCGTGTCGGTGATATCAATGCCGCAGATATGACAAAGATTTCACATTCTTTGCAGGATATTCTTACCGCTCCGATTTACATTGATGATACCCCCGGTATCACAGTTGCAGAAATCAGAGCGAAGTGCCGCCGACTTAAGATGGAAAAAGGTCTCGGACTTGTTGTTATTGACTATCTTCAGCTTATGCAGGGAAGCACTAAGAGAGGCGAGAGTCGTGCGCAGGAAGTAAGTGAAATGTCACGTTCGCTTAAAATTATGGCTAAGGAATTGAATATTCCTGTCATAACTCTTTCTCAGCTTAACCGTTCTTCCGAAAAACTTTCCAGAAGACCTATGCTCAGCGACCTTCGTGAAAGTGGTTCAATTGAGCAGGATGCCGATATAGTTATTATGCTTAACCGACCCAATGTTGAAGAGGGTTCGGAAGAATCTAGCGGAAACATTGTTGAGTGTATTATTGCTAAAAACCGTGCAGGTGAATGTACTACAATTCCGCTTGCTTGGCGTGGCGAATATACCAAGTTTATGAATTTAGATAGCAGGAGTTGATAAAAGTGCTCCTTGATACAGTGCGCAAAACCATAAGTGAATACAGTATGCTTGATAAAGGCGAAAAAGTGTTGTGTGCGGTATCAGGCGGAGCAGATTCAATGTGCCTTCTGAGCGTAATGATTGCTCTTAAAGACGAGCTTGAGTTATCTCTTTATGTTGCAAACGTGAACCATCTCATAAGAGGGGAAGAATCAAGAAGGGACAGCGATTTTGTAAAAGATTTCTGCAAGAAAAACAATATTGAATGCTTTTACAGAGAATACGATATTCCGACCATTTCAAAAGAAAGAAAAATCGGGGAAGAAGAGTGCGGTCGAATTCTTCGTTATGAGTTTTTTGAGGAAATTTCCCAAAAACTCGGTGGCGCAAAGATAGCAACTGCGCATAATCTTAATGATAATGCCGAAACGATTCTTTTTCGTCTTGCAAGAGGGACAAGTTCAAAAGGACTTGGTGGTATAAAGTATAAAAGAGATAATATTATCCGCCCTATCCTTAATGTGAAAAGGGTGGAAATTGAAGAATATCTCAATAAAAATACCATTTCATGGTGCGAAGACAGTACTAACAAAAGTACGATTTACAATAGAAACAAGATTCGTAACTGCATTATGCCTCTTCTTGAAGAAATATCAATGGGTGCACACGAAAAAATTGTCTCTGCAGCAATGCTTTTAAGCGAAGATAATGAATTTATTTCAATGCAGGCAAAAGACACTTTTAAAAAATGTTTTTTCGGTGACTATATTATTATAGAATCGCTTGAAAATTCTCATATAGCTATAAAAAGAAGAGTGGTTGAAAAAATATTTTCACAGTGGCAAATTAAAGAGATTACCGTTGATAAAATAAATGAATTTATAGAATTTCTTTCGAAAGAAAACGGTAAGATGTTTGACATCAATTCTCAAGCATTTGCTGAAAAGACGTATGACAAAATTTGCTTGCGAAAAAGAGAAAAACCAAATTTCTCGTCACAGATTTTGGATGTAGGAAAAGAGTGTAAGAGTGAAAAATGGACAGTAAAGGTATCGCTCTCTGATGAAAGTGTCAAAAAAAGCAACAATATTGCGGTTTTTGACGCGGATAAACTGTCGTTACCACTGTGCGTCAGAACACGGCGAGAAGGAGACAGAATCAGGCAAACAGGTTTAAATGGCAGTAAAAAATTAAGTGATATTTTTACAGATGAAAAAATAGAAAGATCTATGCGCGATACTATTCCCGTTATAGAAAAAGACGGAGAGATTGTTTTCGTGTGCGGATTAAGAAAATCATCGCTTTATAGCGTGGATGAAAATACAAAAAAGTACCTTGTAATATATTACGAAGAAATTTGACGGAAAGGTTGAGTACGAAAGATGACAAACATTAACGAACCTATTGAGAAAATTTTGGTTTCAGAGGAACAAATCAAGGACTGTGTAAAGCGTCTGGCAAGCCAAATCGACAAGGACTATGAATCAAAAGAGCCTTTGATGGTATCTGTGCTTAGCGGTAGCTTTATGTTTGTAGCGGACCTTATGAGAACCGTTACAGTGCCTGCAGAAATATCTTTTATCTTTGCATCGAGCTATGGTTCAAGCACAACTTCATCAGGAGCTGTAGAGATTCATGCAGGAAAAGGTTTTGAGCCTAAAGGAAGGGATATAATAATAGTAGAGGATATAATTGATTCAGGTCGTACTCTCAAGAGACTCAGGGAATATCTTCTTGAATCTGGCGCAAACAGTGTTGAAATCTGCACATTCCTCGATAAACCTTCTCGTAGAGTTGTAGATGTAGATGTAAAATATACGGGATTTGAAGTTCCCGATGAATTTGTTGTTGGATACGGTCTTGATTTTGATTACAAATACAGACAATATCCATTCGTAGGTGTGCTTAAGAAAGAATATTATGAATAATATTTCGCATACGCGGAGTGTTTTCTTCATATATATTATAGATAGGAGGCAAAAAAATTGAAGAAATCATTTAAAAGCATTAGCTTTTATATAATTTTACCGCTCATTATAATAATGATAATGGTAATGTCACTTAGTGAGCCGGAAATAAGAGCAATGTCGGTTGATGAACTTGAAAAGGCATTAATAAAGGAAAAAGTTACTTCAATCGAAATTGGAGAAACTGCAAGTATTGTAGAAATTGATGAAAAGAAGTATACAGTTGAGGTTGACGAGGTTGTATTACTCACTTTTCTTGGTGAAGAAATAGATCAGCAGATAAAAGATGGCGGCCTTAAGGTTACAAATCCGGCTCCTGAAACAGTATCGTGGTGGGTGTCACTTTTGCCGACTCTTCTCATGATTCTGGTAATTGGTTTATTTACATTCTCTTTTATGAGACAGCAAACCGGCGGACACGGAATAGGAAGTTTCGGAAAATCAAAAGCGAAAAGCTCTATTGACAGCAATGTGACATTTGATGATGTCGCAGGTGCTGACGAAGAGAAAAAAGAACTTGAGGAAGTTGTCGAGTTTCTGAAAGACCCCAAAAAGTTCATTGAGCTTGGTGCTCGTATTCCCAAGGGCGTACTTCTTGTAGGACCTCCCGGAACGGGTAAGACACTTCTTGCTAAAGCCGTTGCAGGTGAAGCTGGTGTACCGTTCTTCTCAATTTCTGGTTCTGACTTCGTTGAAATGTTTGTCGGTGTTGGTGCGAGTCGAGTTCGTGACCTTTTTGAGCAGGCAAGAAAGAACCTTCCCGCAATTATTTTTATCGACGAAATCGATGCAGTAGGCAGACAGCGTGGTGCAGGTCTTGGTGGCGGTCATGATGAACGTGAACAGACACTTAACCAGCTCCTTGTAGAAATGGATGGTTTTGGCACAAATGAAGGTATTATTATAATTGCTGCAACAAACAGACCTGATATACTTGACCCCGCACTTCTTCGTCCCGGTAGATTTGACCGTCAGGTTGTTGTAAACTATCCCGACCAGAAGGGTAGAGAAGCGATTCTCAAAGTTCACGCTAAAAATAAACCTCTTGCAGAAGATCTTTCACTTGAAACTGTATCAAAGTCGACATACGGATTTACAGGAGCAGATCTTGAAAACCTTCTTAATGAAGCGGCTATTCTTACCGCAAGAAGAGATAAGAAAGTTATTGAACAGGGTGAAATTGACGAAGCAATTCTCAAGGTTATAATGGGCCCTGAAAAGAAGACTCGCAAGCATGAAAAGAACAACAAGGAAAAAACCGCCTACCATGAAGCGGGTCATGCTGTCGCGGCTAAACTTCTTCCTACGCAGGATAGCGTTCATCAGGTTTCAATTATTCCTCGTGGTAGAGCAGGTGGCTTTACTTTAAGCCTGCCTGATACAGATAAGAGTTATATTTCTAAAGACGAAATGCTTGAAGATATTATCATGATGCTTGCAGGTCGTGCAGCTGAAAAGATTGTATTTAACGATATAAATACAGGCGCATCAAACGACCTTGAAAGAGCGACACAGACTGCAAGAAAAATGGTTATGCAGTATGGTATGAGTGAGAAACTTGGCTATGTAACATTCACAGCAGAGGATCATGAAGTATTCCTCGGAAGAGATTTCTCGCAGGGAAGAAATTACAGCGAAAGCGTAGCTGCAGTTATTGACGCTGAAATTAAAAGCATTATTGACGAATGCTATGCAAGATGTGAAAAGCTTCTTACTGACAATCGAGATAAACTTGATAATGTTGCAAAAGCTCTTGTTGAACACGAAAAACTCGATGCTAATGAGTTTGAACGTGTGTTCAATAACGGAAGTCTTGAAGTCGTTGAAGAGGAAATAACTGAATAAAAATAAAACCTCTGTTGAGAAATTCTCAACAGAGGTTTTTTGTTAAAGTGCGTAAAAAAGAATTGCAAAAAAGTGCATGAGGCTTGCCATATTTACAAACAAATGGAAGAGAGAATGTACATAGCGCTTCTTTTTTCCAATTCCGTAAAGAATTGCGCCAATTGTATAAAGAAGGCCTCCAAGTGCGAGAAATACGGTTCCGCCTACGCCAATTGCTGCAAATGTTATATTAAAGAAAACAATAACACACCATCCAAGTCCAAGATAACACGCCATAGAGAGAATACGAAACTTGTTGTGGTCAATAGCGGTAAAAACCATTGCGATAATCGTTACACCCCATACAATTCCAAAAAGAGTCCATGAAGCAGCGGGTGCGATAGGTCTCATTGCAGAGAGAGTTATAGGGGTATATGTTCCTGCAATCATAATATAAATGGTGCAATGATCAATTACCTGAAAAACTTTTTTGGCTGTCCCTTTTACAAGACCATGATATATGCTGGACATAGTGAAAAGAGCAATTACTGAAGCACCATAAATAGCACTTCCTACGATACCGTAAACATTGCGGTGGAGAGCTGCTACAAATATGCAAACAACAAGATAAACGATACCCATAGCACCACCCACGATGTGGGATACCATATTGAAAATTTCTTCTCCTTTAGTATAATCGGGGAGAAGACGGTCTTTAAGAGCAGTTCTTCGCAACATCATAGTGTCTCCTTAATAAGATCGTTCATGCAGTAAAAACCTGCTTCTTTACCTGCGAGGAATTTTGCCGCTTTTACAGCGCCAACCGCAAAAATTTCTTTGCTTGTTGCTGTGTGCTTAAGCTCTATGAATTCGTCATTTCCTGCAAAAATAACACTATGTTCGCCAACAATTGTACCACCACGAAGAGAGTGGATGCCAATTTCGTTTTTATTTCTTTTTTGGCGAGTGCTATGACGGTCATAAACATACTCATTTGCCTTGTCGCACGATTCGTTTATTGCATCTGCGATGGCAAGAGCTGTTCCGCTTGGCGCATCAATTTTTTGATTGTGGTGCTTTTCAATAATTTCAATATCAAAGCTATCTTGCAAAATAGCAGTTGCTTTTTTTACAAGGTCTATAATAAGGTTTATACCAAGAGACATATTTGCACTAAAGAAAACAGGTGTTTCAAGAGATGCTTCTTTTATTTGATCCATCTGCTCGGGTGAAAGACCGGTTGTGGCTAACACGACAGCCTTTCTTTCTGAAACAGCATAGGAAAGAGTTCCTTCAAGTGCAGAGGGGTGTGAAAAGTCAATTATGACATCAATTTCCTCTTTTGTATCTTTAAGATTAGTATATACAGGAAAAGTATTTTTAATAGCAGTATTTACATCAACACCGCAAACTATTTTGGCTTCCTCGTTATCAGCAAGAAGCTTTGCTATTACCTGTCCCATTTTTCCGTTTGCGCCGACTAAAGCTATATTTATCATAACGCATCCTCCTTTATTTTCGTAGTGTTAATAAGTGTGCCGCAGATAACTCTGCGGCACGATATGATTTTAAATCAGATTAAACCATATTTTTTCATTGAATTTTCAAGTCGCTGTGCATTTTCAGGTGCCATTTCATAAAGAGGTAATCTTACAATACCTGTATCAAGTCCTAAAATGTTAAGAGCTTTTTTTACAGGAATGGGATTAACCTCGCAGAAAAGGGAACTGATTATGTCGTTTGCCTCAAACTGCAACTGAGCAGCTTTTTTATAATCGCCTTTGAGTGCAGCTTCAACCATATTATGGGTCTCAAGCGGGGCAATGTTTGCGAGTACAGAAATGGTTCCTTTTCCACCCATAAGAGTGACAGGAACGTTGATTTCGTCGCAACCGGAATAAAAATCTATTCTATCTGCGCAAAGCGACATCATTTCAACAACCTGAGCCATATTGCCCGAAGCTTCCTTTATTCCCACAATATTGGGGTGATCTGCAAGCGTGTTGAGTGTAGCAGGGGAAATGTTAAGACCTGTTCTGCCGGGAACATTGTAGAGTATAATAGGCTTATCAACACTGTCTGCAAATTTTGTGTAATGCTCAACGAGTCCTCTCTGTGTGGTCTTGTTGTAGTAGGGTGTTACAAGAAGAAGTCCGTCAACACCAAGCTCACAAGCCTTTTTTGACATTGAGATACCATGACGGGTATCGTTGGAACCTGTTCCTGCAAGTACCGGGATTCTGCCGTTTGCCTGATTGACTACACATTCAATTGCTGAAAGGTGTTCGTCGTTATTAAGTGTGGGTGCTTCACCGGTAGTACCACAAACGCATATACAATCGGTTTTTCCTTCGATTTGAAATTCAACAAGCTTTTTAAGAGATTCAAAATCTACGTTTCCGTCTTTATCAAATGGTGTGACGATAGCACAGCAAGAACCGGTAAAAAGTGTCTTTTTGCTCATTTGATAATCCCTCCTAGAATTAGTCATTTAAATATTCAACAAGCTTTTTAGCAATCTGAACTGCATTAGCTGCAGCACCTTTACGGATGTTATCTGCAACAACCCAAAGGTTTACGCCATTTTCAACGCTTTCATCACGACGAATTCTGCCGACATAAGTTTCGTTTGTTCCTGTTGCTTTGATTGCGAGAGGATAAACGTTATTTGCTGTATCATCTTCAACAACCACTCCGGGAGCATTTTTAAGTGTTTCCACAAGGTCTGCAAGCTCAAAAGCGTTTTCGAATTCAACATTGATTGATTCGCTGTGACTGTTAAATACAGGTACGCGAACTGTTGTAGCAGTGATTTTAATATCCTGTCTTCCGAGAATTTTGCGAGTTTCTTCAATCATCTTCATTTCTTCCTTGGTGTATCCATTGGGGAGAAATACATCAATGTGAGGGATACAGTTGTTTGCAATAGGATGAGGGAACTTCTTAGGAGCTTCGCCCTTAAGACCATTTTCAAGGTCAGTCCAACCGCCCATACCTGCACCAGAAACAGCCTGATATGTAGAGTAAACGATTCTCTTTATCTTATACTTGTCATCAAGGGGCTTAAGAGCAACCATAGCCTGAATTGTAGAACAGTTGGGGTTTGCAATAATACCCTTATTCCACTTAATGTCTTCGGGGTTAACTTCGGGAACAACAAGCGGAACTTCAGGATTCATTCTCCATGCGCTTGAGTTATCAACTACGATGCAACCCTTTGAAGCTGCAATAGGAGCGAACTTTTCGCTGATTGAACCACCGGCACTGAAAAGTGCTATATCTATACCTCTATCAAAAGAGTTTTCAGTAAGTTCTTCGATTGTGTATTCTTTTCCCATGAACTGAACTTTTGAACCTGCGCTACGAGCAGATGCAAAAAGATAGTAGTTTTCAACGGGAAGGTTTTCTTCTTCAAGAACCTTAAGGAAGGTTCTGCCAACCATTCCTGTTGCACCAACTACGGCAACGTTAAATTTCTTCATAAAATACCATTCCTTTCAAAATGCCACTAAAGCATATAAATTACAATTTAATACCATTCTTTAGTATAACATTATAAAACTGAGATGTCAATTTTTTTCAGTCAAAACCCTTAAAATACCAAAGGATTTTCTTGATTTATGTCGAAAAAAGTATTATGATATTATTAATACGTGGGAGGTGCACGAAAATTGAAGAAAAAATTATCGGTTTTATTTCTGATTACTATAATATTATCTGCGCTGTCTATATGTGCAAATGCATCTGAATACAGAAGTGAAGTATCAGTAGGGCTTAAATATGGAAAAAGCGCAGGAAAAAGCGTTAAATTGTCATCTGCGTCCGGACTTACAGTATATGATGCGGCTGTAGGAACAGTGCTGTATACTGCTGCTCCGAATGAAGAATTGAATATTGAGATGGGTTCAACAGGATTTGCATCATGGAATAAATTTTCAGCAGATGGAATTGCAAAAGTGTCTGTGCAACCGGCACCGAGCACAACAATCTGGTGTGATGGAAAAGAATATAGGGGATATATTTATCTGGAAAGACGTACAAACGGTGAATTGATAGTTAAAAACTTTCTTGGCACGGATGAATATGTTGCAAGCGTTCTGGGAAAAGAAATGAGCTATACCTGGCCTTTGGAAGCGTTAAAAGCGCAGGCAGTCTGCGCGAGAAACTTTGTGCTTACACGTGGTAGTGCGCATAAAGATTATGGATTTGATGTTTGTACGACTGTGCATTGTCAGGTCTATGGCGGAGTAGCCAGTGAACACGAAAACACACGACGAGCTGTAAATGAAACAAAAGGTGTTTTAGCAAAATATAACGGAAAGATAGTAAGTCTTTACTTTTTTGCTACCAGTGGCGGACAGACCGAAGATGTTGAAAATGTTTGGGGAAGTCCATATGGATATTTAAAATCAGTGCCTGATACTTATGAAAACCCGCAAAAAGCGTCAAGGTACACATGGACAACAAAGTTTACTAAAGAAGAAATTGCGTCAAAATTGAAAAGTGCCGGCTATAATATAGGTGCTATCACTAATATTGAAATAAACAGTGTTACTGATAGTGGCAGAGTAACGGAAATGACGTTCTACGGAACATCAGGAAAGCAGTCTTTTAAAAGGGAAAAATGCAGAACAATACTCGGACTTTATAGCCAAAAATTCACAATAGTTCCCAATGGTGGAGAAGTTAACGTGTCAACAACAAACGGAAATGCAAAAGCACCTCTTTATGCTCAAACAGCAAGTGGGGTAAGTGGCGTTGCAGGATTTACTGCTCTTTCTGGAAACGGAACTGTAAACCAAATAAATGTCGGAGGCAGCGGTGCTGATTCATATACAATAAACGGTGGCGGTTATGGCCATGGTGTCGGAATGAGTCAGTGGGGTGCTCGTGGTATGGCGGAAAATGGCTTTACATACGACCAGATATTAAAACATTATTTTACAGATATAGTATTGGAGTAAGAAATGAACACAGACGAATTTGATTATTATTTGCCCGAGGAAAGAATAGCACAGACACCTCTTGCAGACAGAACTGCGTCAAGACTTTTGCTTCTTGATAAAAACTCGGGAGAATATATTGACGAAGAATTTAAAAATATAGAAAAGTTTTTGAAAAAAGGGGATTGTCTCGTCCTTAATGACACTCGCGTTATTCCGGCCAGACTTTATGGCTCAAAAAAAGAAAGTGGTGGAGCGATAGAGTTTTTGCTCCTTCACAGATTTTCTACTGATGAGTGGGAGGTTGCATTAAAACCGGGGAGAAAAGCGAAGGTTGGAGCCCAATTTGAATTCGGCGGAGGAAAGCTCTGTGCCGAAGTAATAGAAATTCTTGAAGGTGGAAACAGACGTGTGAAATTCACCTATGATGGCCTTTTTGAAAATGTTCTGGAGGAATTGGGCGAAATGCCGTTGCCACATTATATTAAAGAGAAACTTCAGGATAAAGAACGTTATCAAACTGTTTATTCTAAAAACGATGGAAGTGCCGCTGCTCCGACAGCAGGACTTCATTTTACAAATGAGCTTCTTGAAAAAATCAAAGGTATGGGTGTTGAACTTGCGTTTTTGACTCTTCACGTGGGGCTTGGAACATTTCGCCCTGTAAAGGTGACAGATGTTAAGGAACACAAAATGCATTCTGAATATTATATTGTTTCTAAAGAAGCGGCGGAAACAGTTAATCGTACCAAAGAAAACGGCGGTCGCGTAATCTGTGTCGGAACAACCAGTTGCAGAACTGTCGAAAGTGCAACGGAAAACGGCAAACTTCAGGCGAAAAGCGGAGAGACCGATATCTTTATTTATCCAGGGTACGAGTTCAAAATGACAGATGCTCTCATAACAAATTTCCACCTGCCAAAATCTACTTTAGTGATGCTTGTAAGCGCGCTGGCAGGAAAAGAAAATATTTTAAAAGCATATGAACACGCAGTTGAAGAAGAATATCGTTTTTTCAGCTTTGGTGATGCAATGTTTATAAGCTGAACAAAGACCTCTGAAAGAGGTCTTTGTTTGTCAGTATATTTAGAAAATTGATGTTAAATAATAGTTGACCTAAAGAATTATTTAATGTATAATATTTATAGATAAATTCATTATGCTTTATAGATGAAAGGTAGTGGCAAAAAGATGAAAAATAACCTTAAAAGAATGATATGTACAGCTACTGCGTTACTTGTGGCTACATCTGTTTGTGCTGCAGACGTTGAACTTTACGCACTTGACGGAAGAACAATTACTGTTGATGAAAGTTTGGTTGAAGCTTATACCGCGGAAGGTATGGGTTGGTACGCTGAAAAACCCGTGACAATGTTTGCACTTGACGGAAGAAGCATTGTTGTTGCCGCAAACGAGGTTGAGGCATATAAATCAGTAGGCTGGTATCTCGAAAGCGAACTTCCTGCCAAGGAAGAACCCAAGACTGAAGTAGAAAATGAAAAGGTTGAGACACCTGTTGTTTCTGACAAGGTTACTGTTCAGTATACTGACGGAACTATTGTTTCAGTTCCCGTAGCACATCTTAAGATGTACCTTGCTCTTGATTGGGTAGAAGTTAAGAATCCTTCTGCAGAGCCTGTGATAGAATACGTTACTATGTATGATAAAAACGGTACTGCAAAGAAAGTTCCTGCAAATGAAGTTTCAAAGTATGAACTTGCAGGATGGAGCTTGAATGTTCCTGTTGAAAACAATATGACAGTATATTCACAGACAGGCGAAACCAAGAAAATCCCCGTGGACAAGTATGAAGAATACAAGGCACAGGGATGGTATTCTTCATATGATGAAGCTGTATACTCATATGCCGCTTTCGGTAATGGTAGTGACGTTTTAGGTGTAGTAGAACTTCTCGAAAATAAAAAGTATGAGCTTGCATTTAATACTGTTAAAGAAGCAATTGATAAAGTGGAAAAGGCAAACCCTGAATCAGAGTATGTATCAATGCTTTATTATCTTCGTTCGACAGTAACTGATACTTGGAGAGAAGCGGCTAATTCACCTCTTGGATTCATTAACTATTGGTTTACTGACCGCGGTAATCAGAGATTCGTTATTTTCGAATACAGAAACATAAGCAATAGCAGAATTAAATCATTCGAGATTAATTTTGATATTTGCGATAAGAATGGCGAAGTTATTGAAACAAACTCAGGTTCATATAAGGTAAGTGACCTTCAGCTTGCGCCTTGTGATAAGGCTCGTGTAGGCTGGCAGGCAGAATCAGGCGACGACGCAGTATCTATAAAAAATGTTAAAGTTAAAGCAGTTACATTTGCTGATAATACTGTATGGCAGGCTGCAAAATAATAGATGCAAATACATAGGGGATTGTTCTGTTACAATCCCCTGTATTTTTTGAGGTGTAGTATGAATATTGAGGAATTAAGAGAGCTTATAAACTATCACAGCAATCTCTATTACACAAAAGACGAACCGGAAATAAGTGATTTTGAATATGATGCTCTTATGCAGAAACTAAAAAAAATGGAGGAAGAAGACCCGAGTCTTATTACTCCTGATTCTCCGACACAGCGCATAGGTGGAAAAATCCTCAGTGGATTTGAAGAAGTTATTCACACTGTACAGATGCAAAGCCTTAATGATGTTTTTGATAAAGAAAGTGTAATTGATTTTGGTCGCAAATGCGAAGACTTTCTCGGAGAAAAAGTTCAGTATGTGACAGAACTTAAAATTGATGGTTTAAGTGTTTCGCTCGAGTATCGTGACGGTTATTTTTTAAGAGGCTCTACACGCGGCGACGGAACTGTAGGCGAGGATGTTACCGAAAATCTGAAAACAATCAGGAATATTCCGTTAAAACTCAAAGAAAATATTCCCTATCTTGAGGTGCGCGGAGAAGTTTTCATGCCACATTCAAGCTTTGAGGCTGTAAATAAATATCAGTCTGAAACGGGACAAAAGGAATTTAAAAATCCGCGCAATGCAGCAGCAGGTTCCCTCAGACAGCTTGACAGCAGTGT
>JAZREK010000108.1:0-9625 GCA_045660765.1 Clostridia bacterium | reverse complement strand
TTTGAAGATTGTCGTTACATAAAAGAATGCGTGCGTAAAGCATTTAATGAAGCATTGAACCTATACGATTTAAATAATTGCGAGGATTCTACATCTTCACTTACAACAAAACTGATATATTTTACTGAAGGAAATGATACGGGATTCAGAATGGATGTATGTATAACTGTTAGGGATGAAGATGACAATTATTATCGCTTAGTACACGAAAAAACAGGGTTTGTATTGCAAGATAGGTATTTTTGGAATATTGCGCCTAATTCAAAAAGAATAAATGAAAAGGTTGATTATATTAAAAAATGCAATAAATGGATATTGGTAAGGCAGCAGTACGAAAATATTAAAAATATGTATTTGATTCGTAACGATAATAATCATCCATCGTTTATTTGTTATGTTGAAGCAGTGAATGATGTATATAACTCAATAAAAAGTTGGTAGGGGGAATTTTGATATGGCACTAATAAAATGTCCTAATTGCAGTAAAGAAATAAGCGACAAGGCAAAAGTATGTGTGGGATGTGGTTATCAACTTATTGGTGATTTGAACACGGAAAAAAGAATGATCAATTGTCCCGAGTGTGGAACGGCTTCTGATGGAATAGCAGAGGTTTGTTCAAACTGTGGATATCCGTTAAACTTACTTGAAACAAATGAAAAACAAAAGTCTAAAAGTATATTCAAGAAAAAGTGGGTTTGGATTTCGGCGATATGCTTTGTATTTTTAATGTCAATAATATGGCTTGTATCCAATAACACAAGAACTGATAATTACAATATAGATATTTGTACTGCAGTAGACGAAATAATGGTTGTTTATGCTGATGCTGAAAATATTGGCAATCAGATATGTTCTGTGTGGAATAATGCAATTTGGGACAAAAATAATGAAAATACTGCTAAATATACAAGCACAGCAAAAGATTTTAATGAAGCCTTAAGTAATCTATTTGCTGATGAAGAGTTTACAGGCAAGATTACAGCCGTTAGAAATAAGCAAAGCGGAATTGACACTTATCTTGGAAAACTTAAAAATCCTCCTGAAAAATTTGAAGATGCTTATGATGAATTTAAAGAATTATATTATGCTTATTCTGATTATGTGGATTTTGTATTTTATTGTAAAGGTAGCTATAATACCTATACGGAAGATATGGCAAAAAAGAGTTCGGCATTAATGGAAAGCTATAGAGAGATAAAAGTAGAATTGCTGGGTGAATAAGTTTTTATAAGGAAAATAAAAGTAGGCATATTATAAGTAAAGAGGGAAGATTTTTGCATTGAGATATATTGGTCTGCAAAAAATCTAAAGGGGAAATAAGTTATGCAACTGTTTCAAAAATATAATGTGTGTGAATATATAATGTCTTGCTATGGTGCTTTACATACAACAGGTGCTAATTATATTATTAACGATATAGATTTGTATATTCAGGCAAGACAAGGTGCTGTATAAAAGATAAATTTTTTGTCCCTGTCTTGACAAAATCATATGAAGACTGTCGAATATTGTTGAAAGGAATTTTAAAATGAAAAATTTTACTATACGATTAGAAAAAGAAGAAGATTACCGGGCAGTAGAAGAACTTACCCGTGAAGCGTTCTGGAATGTTTACAAGCCGGGGGCTGATGAGCATTATTTTGTGCACAAGATGCGAAATCACCCTGATTTCATCCCGGAACTTGCCTTTGTTCTTGAAGAGGATGGTAAGATTATCGGTAACATTATGTACACTAAGGCATGGCTTGAAGACGAAAATGGTGAAAGAAAAGAGATTCTTTCCTTCGGACCGCTTTGCGTTGCACCCGAATATCAGAGACAGAAGCTCGGCAAGATGCTTATTGAACATTCGTTTGATGTTGCAAGAAAAATGGGATATGACGTGAACATTAATTTCGGAAATCCTGGCAACTATGTCAGCCGAGGTTTTGTAAGTTGTAAAAAGAAAAACGTAAGTTTTATTATTGATGGAAACTTTCCGACAGCACTTCTTGTCTGTGAACTCATACCAAACGCACTTGATGGCAGAAAGTGGATGTATATTCCGAGTACCGCTGCTGACTGTTGTGAGGACACCGCTGCAGTAGAGGCATTTGATAAAACGTTTTTACCTAAAGAAAAGAAATGGATGCCGAGTCAGGAAGAATTCTACATTTACAGTCATTCTTCGGTAATCAGATAAACTAAAATAAGTGACATCCAGATTATACAGTCTTTATAACGAAGATATGTTGGAAATTTATAATTTGTTCTGCCTTGTTTTCATTTTTTGCCAACTGATATAACCATAGATATCGTTTATAAAAAAAGCAAGAAAGCATACAACAACAGAAACATAACGGATATCACATAGGCTTGCAAGCAACCACAAAAGAATCAGGATAATATCATTGGCGGCATAGGCAATGAACAGTTTGGGGACGGGGTAGCTTTGTGCAAAATAGTAGCCGAAGAAGTTACTTACTCATAACATAAAAATAAAAAAGGATAGGTCATTGACCTATCCTTTTTGTGGAGCTGGTGACAAGAATCGAACTTGCAACCTGAGGTTTACGATACCTCTGCTCTGCCTTTGAGCCACACCAGCATGAAGCACACAGAAACCAAACCTAGTATGGTTTTAATATGTCAATTTTGGTTGATGCTACGAAAAATCTCTTGGAAATAACCTCGTATTCCCTGCGAGCTTTTTCTTGCCTGAACCGAAAATTGCCAATCTTAAAACTCTTCAACCTTAAATGCATAAAATTTAGTGCAATTTTTATGCAGAAGACGAAGATTGACGGAAGCCATTTAATGACATCAAATGAAAAGTGTGCAAATTTTATGAATTTAAGGCATACGAGGTTTGATTTCCGTGTGCTTTAAATTCAAGTAATATTTTACTAATTATTCTTTCTTTTGTCAATAGAAACCTTTGCAAAGAAATTGACAGACTGTGTAAAAAGTGGTAAAATATATTGTGATAAATTCTGTAAACCGAAAGGGATTAATCTCTTTCGATTATTAAGGAGAACTGTTATGAAAGGCAGATTCATAGTATTTGAAGGAATAGACGGTGCAGGGAAAAGCACACAGATAGAAAAACTCCGCCAGAAGCTTGTGGCAGAAGGAAGAAAGGTTTTCATAACCGCTGAACCCACTGCATCTGTTACGGGTGGAATACTCCGCGATGCACTTGCAGGAAATTACAAACGTAGCGCAAGTGAACTTGCGGCAATGTTCCTTTCCGACCGCGTGTATCATAATGTGAACGAAAATACGGGAATACTTCAGGCGCTTGAAAAAGGCTTTGATGTAATTTCCGACAGATATTACTATTCCTCTTTTGCATATCAGGGGCTTGACAGCGATATTGATTGGGTAATTGATATGAATCTTAATTGCCCCGATATCAGAAAGCCTGACCTTTGCATATTCCTTGACCTTGACGCGCAGAAGTCAAAGTCACGAATTGACACAAACCGTGCAACTATTGAAATCTTCGAAAAAGAAGATGTCTTGAATAAGATAAGAAACAAGTTTTTCGACGTTTTTGACCGTCTTCCCGATGAAAATATCGCAATTATTGATGCAAGCGGAAGTATAGAAGAAGTTGCAGAAAAAATTTCACAGGTAGTAGATAGCCTTAACGACCAACACTAAAGGCGGTTTTATAATATGAATTTCGCCTTACTCATCGTTAAAAGCTTCGGAAATATTACCATATTTCCTGCATTTTTGCCTTGATTAAGACAAAATTCATTATTATAAAACTCCGCAGACCTCAAACCGATGAATTTTTGAGGAGATTTTGATGCGGAGGACGTAGGAAGGCTACTTGCCTTTCAAGGACGACAAACCGAAATATACCGAAAATTCACGGTTTGAGGCGTCTTCAACGTTGGTTGTTAAGACTAAATTAAAGGAAGATTAAAATTGACCAAAATTATCAAAATTGACCCGCTGAATATTGATATGGATTTACTTTCACAGGCTGCTGATGTTATAAAACATGGCGGCCTTGTGGCTTTTCCTACAGAAACGGTTTACGGTCTCGGTGCAGATACTTTTAATGCCGAGGCAGTAGCAAATATCTTCCGCGCAAAAGGTCGCCCGATGGACAACCCTTTAATTTCCCATATTGCCGATATAAGCGAGCTTGAACGTTTTACACGCGAAATCCCCGACAGCGCGATAAAGCTTGCAAACGAATTCTGGGGCGGACCTCTTACAATTATTCTCAAAAAGAAACAAGGCATTCCCGACGCAGTTACGGCAGGTCTTGATACCGTTGCGGTACGACTTCCCAGCCACAGCGTTGCAAATGCTCTTATAAAGCTTTCAGGAACACCTATTGCCGCACCGAGTGCGAATCTTTCAGGTAGTCCCAGTCCCACTACTGCACAGCATTGTATAGCTGACCTTACGGGCAGAGTTGATATGATAATCGACGGTGGCAGCAGTATGATAGGTATTGAATCAACAGTTGTTGATTTAAGTGGTGAAGTCCCCGTTGTTCTTCGCCCCGGCGGAATCACTCCCGATGATATGCGAAATGTCATCGGTGAGGTTCAGTATTCAGGAGAAGTTGAGGGTGCACCGCGTTGCCCCGGTATGAAATATACCCATTACAGTCCAGAAGCGCAGGTTATCGTGCTTGAGGATATTACATCTTTTGATATATATAAAGAAGAGGGCAAGAAAACCTGCGTAATAGCTAAAAACGCGACAAAACTCGGTCTTAATGCAGATATAATCTACGATGCAGGTACAGATGACCGCGAATATGCGGCACGTCTTTTCTATCTTCTTCGCAAGGCTGACGAAGATGGCGCAGATGTTGTTTTTGCCGAGCTTCCCGAAAACCACGGTATAGGAATCGCGCTTTACAACCGTCTTTATAAGTCGGCAGGGGGACAGGTGATTTTAAAATGAGTAAAGACATTTTATTTGTCTGTACGGGTAACACCTGCAGAAGCCCTATGGCAGAAGCGATTGCAAAAACCCTTTTTAACGATATAGAAATAAGTTCAAGCGGTATTTCCGTTACACATCCATGCGGTGCGGCAAAAAATGCAATTCTTACCGCACAGAAATACGGTGCCGACCTTGAAGAACATATTTCAAGTCAGCTTACAGTTGACGAACTTAACGAATATAAACTTGTTCTTACAATGACCGCATCGCACAAGGCGATGCTCCTTCCATACGCAAATGGGGATAACATTATGACACTCTCCGAATTTGCAGGAGAGAGCGAGGATGTTCACGACCCCTACGGCGGAAGTTTGGAACTTTATGAACAAACTGCCGAGCAGATATATTCCTATCTTGCTAAAGGGATAGCTTTACGAAGCGAGATATATTTTGCACAAACAGCCGACATTGAAGCGGTTGCCCGTATGGAAAAGGAGTATTTTTCGGACAGTTGGAGCGAAAACTCCATAAAAATACAGGTAGATAACAAAAAAGTTATGGTAATTAAATTCGCAGGGGAAGTAATCGGCTACTCGATATTTATGACAGCGGCTGATGAGGGCGAAATTCTGCGAATTGCAATAAATCACAAAATCCGCAAAGCAGGACTTGGTAAAAAACTTCTTCTTGCATCAATCGACGAAATGAAAAAATCGGGCGCAAACGAAATTTTTCTTGAAGTCCGTGCATCAAACGACGGTGCAAAAGCTCTTTATGAATCAGTCGGGTTTGAACAAATCGGCATCCGTAAAAACTATTATGACGATAACGAGGATGCTATCTTATATAAAAAGGACAGATAACTATGGCATATATACTTGGAATTGAAACATCGTGCGACGAAACAGCGGCATCCGTTACAAAAGATGGGCGAGAGGTCCTTTCTAATGTCGTTTACTCGCAGATACCTCTGCACACAATTTACGGTGGCGTAGTGCCCGAAATCGCGTCAAGAAAGCACATCGACAAGATTATCTATGTAATTGATGCGGCACTTCGTGAAGCGAACATTAAAAAAGAAGAGCTTGACGCCGTTGCAGTAACATATAACCCCGGTCTTGTGGGTGCTTTGTTAGTAGGTGTTTCCGTTGCAAAGGCGTTTGCATATTCAATAAAAAAACCGCTTGTCCCCGTAAATCATATTCAGGGACATATTGCGGCAAACTATATTGCTTATCCCGAACTTAAGCCTCCGTTTGTGAGCCTTGTTGCATCAGGCGGTCACAGCCATATTCTTCATATCAAGGATTATCGTGAATTTGAGGTTATCGGCGCAACAACCGACGATGCCGCAGGTGAAGCATTCGACAAGGCGGCGCGAGTTTTGGGACTTGGTTACCCCGGTGGACCGAAGCTTAATAAGCTCGCCGAAGAGGGCAATCCCGAGGCAATTCGTTTCCCGCGTCCTCACAATGGTTACGATTTCAGCTTCAGCGGACTTAAAACAGCCGTAATAAACTATGTTCATACTGCCGAGCAAAAAGGCGAGGAAATAAATAAAGCAGACGTTGCCGCATCTTTCCAGCAGGCAGTTTGCGATGTTCTTGTAAATAATACCGTTGCGGCGGCAAAAGAGCTTGGTGCAGATAAAATCGCACTTGCAGGTGGTGTTGCAGCAAATACGCTTCTTCGTAAGCAGATGGAGGAAGAGGGAAAGAAGAACGGACTTACTTTCTATTGTCCTCCCTTTGAACTTTGTACAGATAATGCCGCAATGATTTCCTGCGCAGGATATTTTAACTACGAGGCAGGTATCCGTGGCGGACTTGACCTTAATGCAGTTCCTCAATTATCCATTGGTGATGTATTATGAAATTAAACTTTTTAAGACAGCATATGAGAAAACACGACATATCCGCAGTAGTTATACCGACTGCGGATATGCATTTGAGTGAATATATTTCAGACCACTATAAACTGCGTGAGTATTTAAGTGGTTTCACAGGTTCAGCAGGAACTCTTGTCGTTACTATGGATAAAGCAGGTTTGTGGACTGACGGCAGATACTATATTCAGGCGGAAAAAGAACTCTATGGCGGAATCACTCTTTATAGAGCGTCTGAAAAGGAATGCGTAAAAATTCACGAATTTTTGAAAAACGAACTTTCCGAAAAAGCAACAGTCGGTCTTGACGGCAGACTTTTTTCAAAAAAGTATCTTGACGAATTTATCGTAAAAATGGGGAATATCTCTGTAAAAACCGATTACGATGCTTCTGAAATATGGGCAGAAAGACCCGACGAACCGTGCGAAAAGACTTTCGTGCTTGATGAAAAATACGCAGGCGAGAGTGTAGAAAGCAAAATTACACGAGTGCGCGCGGAAATGGAAAAAAGCAGTTTCACACACTACATCTGCGCGGCTCCCGAATGTATTATGTGGCTTTTAAATATTCGTGGTAACGATGTTAAAAACACCCCCGTTGCACTTTCGCATCTTATTATGACGGGGAAAAGCATTGTGCTTTATATAGATTCAAAAAAACTTACATCCGAGGTAACAGCGCATCTTGAAAATCATAATATACAAGTGGCGGATTACGACAGCGTGTATGAAGACATCCGAAAAATCGGCAAGGAAAATTTTGCGGCAATAGATTTTTCTCTTTCAAACTACGCTCTTGCAGAAAAACTTTCTTGCGCGAAAAAGAATATAAAGGATTTTATATATTACCTCAAAACGGTTAAGAATGACACCGAAATAGAAAACATAAAAACTGCGTATATTAAAGAAAATGTGGCTCTTACAAAGGCATTTTATGAAATATACCATACGGAAGGACTTGACGAGTGCGATGTGGTGGAAATCATTGAAAAATATCGTCAAAAAAACAGCTCGTATATAGAGCCCTCGTTTGATACTATCGCCGCATTCGGGGAAAATGCCGCTATGATGCACTATTCTCCCGAAAAGGGCAAGTGTGCTCAAATAGGCAGTAACGGACTTCTTCTTATTGATACCGGCTCGCAGTATTTAGAAGGTACAACCGACACGACAAGAACCCTTGCAATCGGAAATATAACTTCCGAAGAAAAAGAAATGTTAACGCGTGTTGTCAAGGGAAATATAAATCTTACTACAGCAGTTTTTCCCGAAGGTACAACATTCAGCAATATTGATGCGCTTGCCCGTAAACCTCTTTGGAAAAAGGCACTTGATTATCGGTGCAGCACAGGTCACGGGGTTGGTTATCTTCTCGGGGTGCACGAAGGACCTGCGAGAATTTCTTCAGCATGCAACGAAAAAATTCTCCCGAATATGACCGTAACAAACGAACCCGGTGTATATATCGAGGGCGAGTTCGGTATCAGAATCGAAAATCATATCAGGGTTATGGAATATACCACAACAGAGTATGGAAAATTTCTCTGCTTTGAAGTTATGAACTACTGCCCCATCGGTACGGATTCGCTTTATAAAGAACTTCTCACAAAATCCGAAATAAAGTGGATAAATTCCTACAACGAAAAGTGCAGAAAGCTTATAAATCCCTATCTTACAAAGGAGGAAGAACAATGGCTGACAGCTTATACAAAAGCAATATGAATACCGACTTCGGAAAGAAGCTTGAATTTTTAGTTGCGCTTGACAAAATGAAGGGCGTATACAGACAGACTCTTCTTACCGATAAGTCACGTCGCGAAACTGACGCGGAACATTCCTGGCATATTGCTATGATGGCGATGCTTTTTGCTGATCTTGCTCCTGAAGGGGTTAACCGTGACAGATGTATCAGGATGTGCCTTGTGCACGATTTGGTGGAAATCTATGCAGGTGATACGTTCTGTTTTGACCAAAAAGGGAACGAGGATAAGGTAGAGCGCGAACTGAAAGCGGCAGATAAACTTTTTGCAATTCTTCCCGAAAAAGATGGAAAAGAGCTTCGTCAGCTTTGGACAGAATTTGAAGCGCAGGAAACACCCGATGCGAAATTCTGCGCATCGCTTGACCGACTTCAGCCCCTTGTGAATAATATTCTGACAGACGGCCACACTTGGAGAAAAGGCAAGGTTAACCGCGCGCAGGTTGAAAAGAGGGCATCGGTAATAGAGAACGGATTCCCCAATGCATGGCAGACTGTTTGCGACGTGATTGATGAAGCGGAAGAAATCGGATATTTCAAGCACGAATAAAAAAAATCAATATGTAAACAAAAAAAGGTTGCAAAATATCGAAAAATAGTGTAAAATATTTCAGATTAAATATGGTGGTGATTAAAATGAACATTTCAAAAAAATTTCAGTCGATTTCTCCTTCTTCAACACTTGCAATTACTGCAAAGGTTAACGAAATGAAGGCAAACGGCATTGACGTTGCAGGTTTCGGTGCAGGAGAACCCGATTTCAATACTCCCGAACATATCAGAGAAGCAGCTATAAAAGCTATTAACGAAGGTTTTACACGCTACACTCCCGCTTCAGGTACAAAAGAACTTAAAGAAGCAGTTGTAGCAAAGTTCAAGAGAGAAAACGGCCTTGAATACGGCATTGAAAATATCGTTATTTCAAACGGTGCAAAGCATTCTCTTATGAACGCTATGGGTGCAATCCTTGATCCCGGCGATGAAGTTATTATTCCTACTCCTTGTTGGGTAAGCTATCCTGAAATGGTTAAGCTTAATGATGGTGTGCCCGTTCTTCTTAAAGCTACAGAGGAAGAAAAGTT
>JAZREK010000107.1:0-33286 GCA_045660765.1 Clostridia bacterium | reverse complement strand
AACAACATTCAAGACATTCTTAATTTGGTAAATAAAATCCGCATTTTGTTTCCAGATAAAGCAATATGGCTATACACAGGATTTACTTGGGAACAGTGTTTAGAAGACGAAGAAAAATATAAGATAGTAGAACAGTGCGATGTAATGGTTGATGGTAGATATATAGATGAACTGCGTGATGTTACACTCAAGTGGAGAGGGTCTTCAAACCAAAGAGTTATAGACATTAAACAAAGTATAATAGATGGTCAGTTGAGGTTATATACACAATAAAATCTACATTTTAACAGGATTATACTAATGATTTTTTAAACAGAGGTGTTTTATGAATAAGTTAAATATATTAAAAAGAATTATGGTGACTATTGTAGTTCTTGCAGCATTCACTATAGCAATACTTGTAGGCGGGTACATTTCTAATGCTTCCAACTTGACGATAGCCGAATGCGAGGATGCTATAAAGGCTAACAACGAGAAGATAGAACAGTGTGAAGAAATAAAGAAACAATTACATATCACTGCGGAAGAGATTAGAAAACAAGAGTTCTATGACGCTGAGTTTGTAAACTCTTTAAGCGCAAAATGGTTAGCACAAGAAGATTACCAAAACGTTTTAAGAAGCGCTAACGCTGAATTAGAGAAGATTCTTAGTGAACTTCGCTCAGCTATAGAAAAAGAGAATAAGGCAGCACCTAAGCATGAGTATATAGGAAATTTCAAAATCACTCATTATTGCATTTGTAAAAAATGTTGTGGTAAATCTCCTTCTCATCCCAGCTACGGCATTACAGCTACGGGAACCAAAGCGACTCCCGGACGTACAATAGCGGTAGATCCGAGAAAAATCCCTTATGGAACAAAAGTTATAATAGATGGGCATACGTACATAGCCGAGGATTGCGGGGGAGCGATAAAGGGCAACAGAATAGATATCTGTGTAGCATCGCATAGCGAAGCCTTACAGAAGGGTGTCAAAAACAATGTGCCCGTATACATTGTTAAGGGATAAAGATGAAGTTTGAAGTTGTTAATGATAAAAATAAAACCATGTATTATACCTACGAAATAAAGGGAATTCCCAGCAAAGAATATCTTGATTCAATGAGTAATGCTGGGTATAAATTTAAAATCGACGGAAAAATTGCATCAAAGAAAAAAGTAGAAGAACTAAAACAATCAGCAAAGGAGAAAAAATGAAGATACAGATTAAATACCACAACGAGAACATACCTAAGATTAAAAAAATTGAACAGGGCGACCTCATAGACCTTTACGCCGCCGAGACCGTTGAGTTAAAAACTAATGACTGCAAACTTGTTTCTCTTGGGGTTTCAATGAAACTTCCTTTTGGATACAAAGCAAATCTGTATCCTCGCAGTAGTACGTTTAAAAACTGGGGAATAACGATGCCAAATAGCGTAGGTCAAATCGATAATAGTTTTTGTGGAGATGGTGATGTTTGGAAATTCCAAGCCTTGGCACATCGAGATACCATTATTCACGAAGGCGATAGAATATGTCAGTTTGAAATTGTTCCTGTAATGCAGGGTATAGAAATTGAAGAAGTAGAAACACTTAATGGCGTAGAACGAGGTGGCTTTGGAAGTACGGGGGCGAGATGAAATGAGTGCCCCAAAAAAGCAAATGAAACTGGCAAACTTCTGTAAAGAGTATGATGTTGCGAGAACAACGGCTCTTGAGTGGGTACATTCACAAGGGTTTCCAGCTTATAATTTATGTGGCAGATGGTATGTTGATATAGAAAAGTTCTTAAAATGGAGAGAACTTCAGCATCAAAAATCTTATAAATATAGTTAAATATAATTGAAATCAAATAGCGTATGTGATATTATTATACTGTAATGGTATTGCATACGCTATTTACTCTTATATAGAAAGGATGCGTGTGTAATGAAAAAAAGAGCAGACGGAAGGTACTGCAAACAAATACTAGTTGGGTATTTCCCCGACGGCAAAAGAAAATTTAAAACCATTTATGGGAAAACGATAAAGGAGGTCGAGAAGAAAGAACGCGAACTTAAAGAAACTATTGAGAAGGGTTTTGTTATAGAAGAAAACAATATTACACTTGGTGAATGGGCAGATATGTGGCTTAAAGTGTATAAAAATAATGTTGAGTATAACACTCGAATAATGTATGAAAATGCTCTAAACAAGCATATCAAACCAAACTTAGGTATGATTCCGCTTAAAAACCTTAAAGCGATTCACGTTCAAAAGCTATTAAATCAACTGATAGACAAAGACCATTATAGGTTAGCAGAAGTGACCATGCTGACAATTAAACAAATTCTCAAACAAGCTCTTATCGAAGGGTATATAAATAGGGATATTACAAGTTCTATTAAAATTCTTTCAAAAAAAGCTCCTGAAAAAAGAGTTCTCAGTCGTACCGAAGAAAATGCGATAAGAAGTGCGCCGTTAACCCCAAAACAAAGGATTTTCATTGATGTTATGTATTATGCGGGTTTGAGAAGAGGCGAGGCACTAGCATTACAAAAAGATGATATTGATATTTTTAAGAAAATAATCAAAGTAAATAAGAGCCTTTATCACGAAGTGAACGACGCATTTATCAAAAGACCAAAAAGTAAGGCGGGGTATAGAACTGTTCCGATTCCAAATAATTTAGTTAAAGAACTAGGCATATACATCCAGACCCTTGAAACCGAGATATTATTTCCTATGAACGACGGGAACCACATGACTAAATCGAGTTTTAGAAAGTTTTGGGACAAAATAATTGCATGTATAAATGAGCAAATGGAAGAAAAGACCAATATTACTCCCCATACATTTAGGCACACATATGCCACAAATTTATATCGTTCTGGAATTGATTTCAAAAAGGCACAATATCTTCTCGGTCACTCATCAATCCAAATGACGATGGATGTATATACCCATCTTGACAAGCAACAAATAACGGAAGAAATTGATAAGCTAAACGACTATTTAGAAAAAGAAATGTTAGTCAAATGTTAGTCAAACTTATGAAATCAGGTTTTTACAACATAAAGTAAAAACCGCTTAACCCTATTGGTTAAGCGGTTTTCAACTGGTGAGCCATCGGAGATTCGAACCCCGGACAACTTGATTAAAAGTCAAGTGCTCTGCCGACTGAGCTAATGGCCCGTATTGGCTGGGCTGGCAGGACTTGAACCTGCGGGTGCCAGAGTCAAAGTCTGGTGCCTTAACCGACTTGGCTACAGCCCAACATAATTATGATGCTGAGTGTAACTCAGGTGGAAAAGTGGGGTGGATAGAGGGACTCGAACCCTCGGCCTCTAGAGCCACAATCTAGCGCTCTAACCAACTGAGCTATACCCACCACATGTTGGCGTGCCTGCGGGGATTCGAACCCAGGACCTACTGCTTAGAAGGCAGTTGCTCTATCCAACTGAGCTACAGGCACTTATTGTGGAAAAGTGGAGCGGGTGATGGGAATCGAACCCACCTATCCAGCTTGGAAGGCTGGTGTTCTACCAATGAACTACACCCGCGCATGTGACTTTAAAAGTATACCAAAATAAAACTCTTTTGTCAATATGTTTTTTTCCTTTTTTTTATTTTTTTGGAAGTCATCAAAATACCTCACAAGACATTATTGACCATATAACAACTTTTATACCTTCGCATACATACTTTGAATCATCCATTTAGTGTCAATTGAACGAAAAAAATCAAAAAACCCCAACATAATGTATTTTTCGCTTGATTATCAGACCAAAATATGGTATAATTTTTAAGATAGGAAAAGTAGGTGAAATTATGTACCTTAAACGAATAGAATTACAGGGATTTAAGTCCTTCGCAGACAAAACCGTTATCGAAGTTCATCAGGGTGTAACTGCCATCGTCGGCCCTAACGGAAGCGGTAAGAGTAATATCTCCGACGCCGTTCGTTGGGTTATGGGTGAGCAGAGCGCGAAAACACTTCGTGGCGGAAAAATGGAAGACGTTATTTTCGCAGGAACGCAGAAGAGAAAGCCTCTTGGTTATGCCGAGGTTTCGCTTGTGCTTGATAACTCTACCCATTTTTTGCCGTGCGACTTTAACGAGGTTGAAATTACCCGTCGCGTATTCCGTAGCGGTGAAAGTGAATATATGATTAACCGTACAGCCTGCCGCCTTAAGGACATTAACGAACTCCTTATGGATACAGGTCTTGGTCGTGATGGTTACTCAATCGTAGGACAGGGTAAAATTGCCGAAATCGTTTCTGCCAAGAGCGAAGATCGTCGCCAGATATTTGAAGAAGCGGCAGGTATCTCAAAATATCGCTACCGCAAGAATGAAGCGGAGAGAAAACTTAACCATACCGAGGATAATCTTGTCCGAGTGCGTGATATTTTGGGAGAACTTACAGAACGTGTCGAGCCACTTCGTAAGCAGAGTGAAAAGGCGATAAAGTATCTTGACCTTCGTGAAGAACTCAAGGGTATTGAGGTTAGTGCACTTCTTGAAATAACAGACCTCAAGCGTGCTGAAGGTACAAAAACCGCCGAACTTTATGAAAATGCAGTAGGGGAGTTTGAATCAGCTAAGGCGCAACTTGACGAGTGTAACGAAAAGAGCGACCTTCTCTATGCGCAGATAAGAGAAACTGACGGCGAACTCGAGCTTAAACGCGAAAAGCTTAACTCTCTTGAAAATGATGGTGCGTCTATCGAGAATGAGCGTGCAATCATCAAGAACAACATAGAAAACCACAAGGTAAATATTATCCGTATTGATACCGAACTTCAGGGCTGGTCACAGCGTGAAGAAGGTATCAAGGGTCAGATAACTCTCCTTGAAGAAGAAAAGATAAAGAAAAATGAACGCTTCCTCAAAATGACTGATGAACTTTCCGTTCTCGAGGATGAGGATCGCGCAATTGGTGAAGAAGTTTCACGCCGAGTGAAGGCACTTGAAACTGCCCGCGAGGAAGTGATGAACCTCCGCGCGAAGAAGAGCGAGGCACAGTCACGCCTTGACAGTATTGACCTTATTACACAAAACATCGAAACACGCCGCTTTTCTATCGAGGTTGATATTGCAGCTGCAACAGACGATATTAACCGCTTGACTTCAAAATGCAGCGAGCTTTCAGCAAAAGCTGAAAAGGCACAGTCAGAGTTTGATAAACTCTCTGACGATGTATATAACGAAAATCAGCACTACCACGACCTTAACAGAAAAAGTGGCGAGCTGAAAACAAAATATAACGAACTTTCAACAAAGCTTGGTGAAAAGCAGGGCAGACGCAAAATGCTTGACGAAATGGAGCGCGCGCTTGAAGGTTATGCCCGCAGTGTGCGTGACTTGCTTCGTGCCAAAGATGAAGGTAAGTACAACGGCAAAATCATCGGTGTACTCAGCAAACTTATAACAGTTGATAAAAAGTACACGACAGCGATTGAAACGGCTCTCGGCAACGCTATGCAGAATATCGTTGTTGATAATGAAGCGGATGCAAAGCAGGCGATTGAATTCCTTAAAAAGAATAAAATCGGCAGAGTGACATTCCTCCCGCTTACAACACAGGAAGGTAAGCGTCTTGACAACGAAGAACGCGTTATGAATAATGACGGCGCAATCTCCGTTGCGAGCGACCTTGTTGATTGCGACAAATCCATAAAAAATGTTATCGAGGCACTTCTCGGCAGAACAGTTGTTATGGAAGATATGGATAGCGCGGTTAAACTTGCAAAAGCTACGCACTACAAGTTTAAAATTGTAACTCTTGCAGGCGAACTTCTGCAACCCGGCGGTAGTATTACGGGTGGTAGTACAAATCGTGCCCAGGCACTCCTCGGCAGAAAGGATGAGATTGAATCACTCGATAAAGAGTGTGACCGTCTTGCCGATGAAACAGAACGTCTTGAAGATGAAATTGATAAATGTGCTGACGAAGCGGAAAAGAGCCGTCAGAAAGAAGCAAAGCTTCGTGAAAAACTTTCCGAAAGCGAGAATCATCTTCTTAAAGTTAAGGCAGAAGCCGATATGAAGGCGAGTCTTCTCCAGATAGCAAATGAGCGGTATGAAAAACTTAGTGCTGAAAAAATACAGATTTCAACACAGCAGACAGATACCGTTGAAACAAAGAAAAAGCTTCGCGAAATTCTTGATGGTTCTGATGAACTTATAGAAAAAGCAGAAGCAATTGTCAAGGAAAAGCAGGACTCTGTGCGCGAAGAAACTCTTCGTCGTGAAGCACACAGTTCAAAAGTCATTGACAAGAAAATGGAAATCAACAGCGCACAGAAAGATGTTGAACTTGCGCAGGAACGTATTGATGATGCGAAGAAGGGCATACTGAATTCACAGTCTGATTATAAGGCTCGTCTTGATGAAAAGGCGGCGCAGGAGACTGCAATAGCATCTCTCGAAAAGCAGATTGAAGAAAACCTTATGCGTCAGAAACAGTGCGAGGTTGCAATTGAATCCATGCGTGAAGAAATTAAGGCGCATATTTCAGGCAGAAGCGGAAACGACGTTGAACTTGAAAAACTCCGCGAAACAATTAAAACACTTAACGAAAAAATACTTGTTCTTCAGGGCGAGGTTGTGCGTATAGAAACCAAGAAAGCGAAAATCGAGGAAGACCTTGAAAGTGCAGCTACAAGACTTTGGGATACTTACGAACTTACCTATAACACTGCTTTGGAACTTAAAAAGGATATCGGCTCTCTTTCCGAGGCGCAGAAAACAATATCACAACTTAAAAATTCGATCCGTGCACTTGGTAATATAAATGTTGACGCGATTGAAGAGTATAAAGAGGTTAAGGGCAGATACGAATTCCTGACAACGCAGGTTGACGATATGGAAAAGGCAAAAGCCGACCTTGAAAAGCTCATCGGCGAAATGATGAACATAATGCGTGAACAGTTTGCCAAGAAATTTGAAGTTATCAATGATCTTTTCGGAAAGAGCTTTGTAGAACTTTTCGGCGGTGGTAAAGCAGAGGTTAAGCTCCTTAATCCCCTCGATACACTTGAAAGTCCCATTGAAATAGAAGTTCAGCCTCCGGGAAAGAAACTTCAGAGCATCACGCTTCTTTCAGGTGGCGAGCATGCACTTACAGCGATTGCGCTTCTGTTTGCACTATTGCAGGTTTCTCCGGCACCCTTCCTTGTGCTTGACGAAATTGAGGCGGCTCTTGACGAAGAAAACGTATATCGCTTTGCCGAATACATAAGAAGCCGTGGAGAAAAGACACAGTTTGTTATAATCACACACAGACGCGGTACTATGGAAGCGGCAGATATCCTCTATGGTGTAACAATGCAGGAGAGAGGCGTCAGCAGACTTCTTTCAATGAAACTTGAAGATGTTGCGTTTGATGAACAATAAAAAGGACGATAATTATGGAAAATAATAAAGAAAAAAAAGGTCTCTTTGCCAGACTTCGCGAAGGTCTCGGCAAGACAAGAGATTCATTCAATGAAAAAATCGACAACGTATTTCAGGTCTTTTCAAAAGTTGATGACGACCTTTATGATGAACTTGAAGAAGCTCTCATTATGGCAGACATCGGCGGACAGACATCGTGTGAAATCGTTGAAGAACTTCGTGAAAACGTAAAGAGAAAACGTATAAACGACGGTGAAGGTGTAAAGGAAGAACTCAAAAACATCATCTGCGAAATTTTGAGCAAAAATGATACACAACTTCATCTTGAAACGAAACCCACCGTTGTTTTAGTTATTGGTGTAAACGGTGTTGGTAAATCTACAACAATCGGCAAACTAACATCCAAACTCAAAAAAGAGGGTAAAAAGGTTGTTTTAGGCGCGGCGGATACATTCCGTGCGGCAGCGGCAGATCAGCTTGAAATCTGGGCAGAGCGTAACGATGTTCCAATCGTACGACTTACCGAGGGCGCTGACCCTGCGGCAGTTGTGTTTGATGCTTGTTCAAGTGCTAAAAGTAAAGGTGCAGATGTATGTATCTGCGATACGGCAGGCAGACTTCATAACAAGAAAAACCTTATGGATGAGCTTGGAAAGATTTACCGCGTAATAGAACGCGAACTTCCCGAAGCAAAGAAGGAAATCCTTCTCGTTCTCGATGCAACAACGGGACAGAACGCCGTAAATCAGGCGGAGGAGTTTAATAAGGTAGCTGAAATTACCGGTATAATTCTTACAAAGCTTGACGGTACTGCAAAAGGCGGAATTGTCGTAAACATCTGTAAAAAACTTGGTGTAGGAGTTAAATTTATCGGTGTTGGTGAAGGTATTGATGACCTTCAGGAATTTGATCCGATGAGCTTTGCTTCAGCACTCTTTGGCGAATAAAATAACGGTTTTTGTATAAAATAAGAAAAACTGTTAACGGAGTAAAAAGGATAGGCTAATGCCTATCCTTTTTTTAGTTGCTATGAAACTTTTAAAAGACATCTTGTATGATATAGTAGGTACACTCTCAGTTTCCGTGGGGCTTTATTCCTTTGCTGAAAAGGTGGATATCGCCCCCGGTGGCGTCAGCGGTATATCCCTTATGGTCAGGTACCTTACGGGTCTTCCTATGGGACTTCTTATGCTTATTTTAAATATTCCTCTGCTTGTTATAGCGTATAAATTTATGGGACGCAAATTCACCTTAAAAACAATGCGGACAGTCATAATTAACACAATAATTCTTGATATGATTGTAACACCATTTTTTCCGCAGTACGGTGGAGACAGATTACTCGGTTCGCTTTTTACGGGAGTGATTGTGGGTGGAGGCCTCGCGATTGTTTTTATGAACGGTTCGTCTACCGCAGGGACAGACATTATCGGACATATTATCGAGCGCCGATATCCGCATATTTCAATAGGGAAAGCTCTTATGATAGTCGACTGCATAATCCTTGGAGTGTCGGTACTTGTTTTTAAAAATATTGAATCTGCACTTTACGGAATAGTTGCACTTTTTACGCAAACCGTTGTTATAAATAAACTTGTCTATGGTTCTGAAAAGGGACGAAACCTATTCATAATTTCGCAAAAAAGTGATGTTATAGCACAGCGTATTTTACAGGAGTGTGATCGCGGCGGTACTTTCTTAAACGCTCGCGGAGCATATTCAAACAAACCAACATCAGTTCTTATGTGCGTAGTGCGTGTGTGGGAGTATTATCGCATAAAAGGAATTGTTTACGAAGAAGACGCCTCGGCTTTTGTAATAGCAACCGAGGCAGAACACATAATAGGAGAGGGTTTTTCAAAGAAGTAAAAAAGGAATACGCAACTGCGTATTCCTTTTTATTGTTAAGAGTGATTCTTAAATTATCTGTTGTTAATAATCTTTGTAAGTTCTACAGGTTCTACAATCTTGCCATCCTTGTAAACTCTCATATTACCTGAAGCAATTTCGTCGATAAGGATAACTTCGTCGTTGTTGTAACCGAATTCAAACTTAATATCCCAAAGGTCAAGACCAAGTGTCTTAAGATCGTCTGCAACAATCTTTGTAATTGCAAGTGTCTGCTTCTTCATGCTTTCAAACATTTCGGGAGACATAACACCAAGAGCTGCAAGACCTTCGCCTGTTACAAGGGGGTCGCCCTTTTCGTCATTCTTGAATGTACATTCAACATAACCGCCTTCAAGAACTGTACCATCTTCGATATATTCGCCATATCTGCGGATAAAGCTACCTGTTGCAACAAGACGGCAGATAACTTCAAGACCATGACCAAATACTGGTGCGGGAAGCACTTCCATAGTAGCATGATCAAGGTTAGCACTTACATAGTGTGTCTTAATGCCTGCCTTCTTAAGAAGTTCGAAATAATGAATTGATGACTGAAGATTTGCCTTACCGATACCTTCGATAGTAAGACCAACGGAGTTTTCACCCGGATCAAACACGCCATCCTTGCCTGTACAGTCGTCCTTAAACTTGAGAAGAACGTTTCCGTTTTCGAGTTTGTATACGTCTTTTGTTTTGCCCTGATAAATCATTTCCATAACTAAAAACTCCTTTTTGTAAAATCTACTGTACTATTTTAACACAATTTTTTTTGCTTGTACATATTTTTTTGAAAAAATTTGAAAAAAACGGAACCTGTTTTCGCAGATTCCGTTTAAAATCAATCTATTGCCTGAATAAATGTGACATCAGACAGTTTAAAACCTTTCATGCCAACACAAGTTTTTGAGAAAGGAACAGCCTGATATTTACCCGTATCAGAATAAGCATTGCTCTTGGACGGTGCAGGGTCGTTGAAGAGGATTATGTCGCCTTCAGAAGCTACCGCAACTATTGTATGCGGGAAATCAGCATATCTGACCATAACACCTTCGGGATGAAGTGTAAGCGCCTCTCGAAGTGCGGCGCGAACAACGTTGTCGTCCTTCGTGGGATTATTTATATATGTTCCGCCAGAACCTGCATCACGACCGGCATAATAAGCGCTTGTAGTGGGGAGTGCTGAAACGAATTTCACACCGAATGTCTTAACAATTTCAGAGTGATAACAATAATTACCGTTTGCACCTTTAGAAATATTTACTGCCGCTACATCGTTAGGAGTAACTCTTCTGCCAGTTGCATTTGTGATAAGCATTGCATAGGAGCATGTCCAGCAATAACCGCTACCGAAAGAGGGAAGATTAAACTCAGCCTGATTCTGGAAATAATACGAAAGTGAATGTGCCTTCGTAAGTGTTTGCTCTGAAATTGCTTCGGGAGCATACCCGAAATAAACGGTTGATGCAGCACTATTAAATGAAAGCGCATAACCAAATACAGAAGCAATATCTCTCGCAGGAACAAAAAGCGTGTTTCCAACAAAAACAGACGGTGCAGAAAGTTTTCTGAAAATAAACTCAACATCACTTGTGCCTGTTAAGTCTGAAACCGTAGCATATTCTGCAAGAGGAGTAAAGCAAATTGAAGAACTTGAACTGCTTATAACAACGCTGTCATGAGGGTCAAAAGACACATAAGAAAGCGCAAGCTTTTCGCTGATTTCTTTTGCCGGAACAAACGTAACACCATTGCGGATAAAAGGTTTATTGTTGAAATAAACCGTACTTCCGTTTATAGCGATGTTAACGGAGGTATCAGCATTTGCAAAAACTATGGTATTAGACGCGAAAATCAATACAATTATGAAAATGGAAAGTAACCTTTTCATAGCGTAGCTCCTTTTTCGACAAAATAATGGTTATATATACTATATTTATATCACAACTACAACAATATGTCAATTAGTAACTTGATTGACATATCGAAAACATTGACACTTTGCTGAAAGAGGGATATAATTATAAAAAATTATATTTCCAGAGGTGCTTTTAGTGTATTGTAAAAATTGTGGAAATGAAATTAAAGAGAACTGCACTTATTGTCCAAAATGCGGAATAGCACAGAAAAAGAATATGACAGACATGCAATCAGGAAACTATTCTAATAACTACAAAAATAACAGACCGGAAGAACTTTCTTTTTCAGAAAATTGGGAAGAAAAAAGAAATTTCTGTGTGATTTGCGGTCGTGAAATACCAGGAGGTTACAAATTATGTCCTTCCTGCAGCGAGAAAAATCGAAAAAAGGGCTTTGATGCATCAACAAAGATTATTATCATTTTATCCGTAATGATTTCAATTGTTGCAATTGTTCTTACAGCTTTGGTAATTCTAAAAGATCGCGGTAATGTATTTCCTTCGGACGATGCGGAAACTGTTTTAAACGAAAATGATTCAGAAGAAATTATCGGCGAGGAGTCCGATAATGATGAAGATAGTCCAGAAGAAACAAAAAAACCGACGAAGTCTTATGAATCGTATGAGTCTTATTATCCGATTACATGGACCTCTGCACAAGCTTTGGCTGAAAGCGAAGGCGGATATATTGCCGTTGCAAATTCAAAGGAAGAGTTTGAAAGACTGTGTCAAATTGCAGACGAAAAGGGATTGCTTGTATTCTGGATGGGAGTTAAAAGAGTCGGTGATGACTGGAACGATGTATACTGTCAGGACGGAGGAAAATATCTTCCATACGCCGAGTGGTTGGTTACAAAAAACGGCAGAGAACCATCTTTGAGATATAACGGTGTGGAAGAACGATATCTTATGGCACTTAAAACAGGTGGAAAATGGTATTTCAATGATGCTCCAAACGATGTCTCTCAGGACTATTCAGCAAACAATTACCGAAACAAAATATCGTTTATTATAGAAAAGGATGAATAAGCATGAAAAGAAAGAATTTAGCGCTTCTGTTATGTATTTGCATTCTCTTTTCCTTTGCAGGATGTAAAAAAGCACCGGAAAAGACTCCTCTTAAACCTTACGAGGAAAAGAGAGAAGAAGTTAAGAAAATAGTACAGGAAAATAATACCGATGATGCAGTTGAAGAGCTTTTAAAAGATATGACTCTTGAGGAAAAAGTATACCAGATGCTTTTTGTACAGCCTGAAGATATAACAAAAGTAGGCGAGGTTTATTCTGCCGGCGAGACAACACAAAAGGCTCTTGAAAAATATCCTGTAGGCGGAATAATATATTTCAAACCTAATTTCAAGGACCGCGAGCAGACTATTGAGATGATAAAAAATACTCAAAGCTACTCTAAAATTCCTCTTTTCATAAGCGTGGATGAAGAAGGTGGCATTGTATCAAGGCTCGGTTCGAATCCTGCTATGGGAACGACAAAACATCCGTCTATGGCTGAAATAGGGGGAACAAACGACCCACAAAAAGCATATAAAGTAGGACAAACTCTTGGAAAAGAGCTTGATGAATTGGGTTTCAATGTGGATTTTGCTCCTGTTGCAGATGTCCTTATAATTAAGAACAATACAGAAATAGGTTCAAGATCATTCGGCTATGATGCAGATAATGTTTCGCTGATGGTTGAAAATGTGGTAAAAGGTCTTGAAGAAAATGATGTTTCTGCTACTTTGAAGCACTTCCCCGGTGCAGGTGCTGTTACAGGGGATTCTCACGAGAAGCCTACTGAAAGCAATCGCACTATTGATGAAATACGCGAAACCGAGTTGAAACCGTTTAAAAAAGGTATTGATGCAGGTGCGGATTTCGTAATGATATCTCATATGGTTCTGATGCAGGCAACAAACGAAAAGCTTCCGTGTTCGCTTTCGGAAGAAGTAATCGAAGGAATGCTCAAAAAAGAACTCGGATTTAAAGGAATAGTTATTACAGATTCGCTTCGTATGAACGCTGTATCTAAAATATATACTCCGGCACTGATAGGTGTTATGAGTGTAAACGCAGGTGTGGATATGATTCTTATGTCGGAGGATTTTGAGGCAACACACACCGCAATCGTCGAAGCTGTGAAAAATGGAGAAATCACAGAAGCGAGAATAGATGAAAGCGTAAGAAAGATACTGAAACTGAAAATAGAAAAAGGATTGTGGAAATAAAGACGCACGCACCTCTTCGGAGGTGCGTGCTTTATGCCTAAAAAAGAGTTGACAAACACCATTTTATATGGTATTATATACGCGATAATAAACTTTATATCTAAAGACGATGATGGAGAGTGCATCTGCGAATCTTTTTAGAGAGGCGCCGGTTGGTGAAAGGCGCTAAAGTGAAACAGACAGCTGTAGCTCCTGAGTTGAAAGGAAGAAAGCTTTTAAGTGATTAGACCCTTTCCGAGAATGCTGCGTCAGTGCATAGGGCTTGATAGAGTCTGAAGTGGCATGGTGTAAAAACCATCGCAATTTGAGTGGTACCGCGGGTTGTTTGCTCGTCTCAAGGATTAAGTTTTCTTTGGGGCGTTTTTTTATGTCTACAGCCGAAAGGCACCGAAATTCCGCAGTTTCAGGCGGGTTCGGACTATTTGCGTTCGGTTGGTAAGGAGGAATTAACTATGGAAGAAAAAATGATGACAGGTCTCGACTTCAAAATCAGTGAAGTTGCTGCCAGAATTAAAGAACTTCGCCAGATTGACGGTATTTCTGTTGAAACAATGGCAAAGCTTACAGGCGTTTCCCGTGAGGAATATGTCGCTTGTGAGGAAGGAAAGCATGACCTCAGCTTTGCATTTATCTATCGTTGCGCGCTTGCTTTCAAGGTTGGTGTAACAGATATTATTGAAGGTGCAAGTTCAAACCTTCGTTCTTACACCGTAACAAGAAGCGGTGAAGGTTCAATCATCGACCAGGCGCACGGTATGGTTTACTACAACCTCGCTTCAGCTTTCCGTGGCAGAGTGGCAGAACCTCTTTATGTACACGCAATCTATGATGAAAGTGCAGAACGCGGCGATATCGAACTTACAAGCCACGACGGACAGGAACTTGATATCGTAATCAGCGGTTCTCTTAAGGTTCAGGTTGGCGGTCACAGCGAAATCTTGAACGCAGGCGACAGCATCTACTACGACAGCTCCGCGCCTCATGGTATGGTTGCTGTTGGTGGTCAGGACTGCGAATTCTACGCTATCGTTCTTAACGGTGACAAGAAAGCGGAAGCGGAAGAAGAAAAGGCTATCGTTAAGACAAAATATAAGCCTCATCGCGAATATAAGAGAGTTTATAATAACTTTATAGATGTTGTTGAAGATGAAAACGGCTGTCTTGAAAAGATTGCTTTCAAGAACGAGGACAAGTTCAATTTTGCATTCGACGTTATCGATGCAATTGCGGACAAGAAACCCGAAAAACTTGCTATGCTTCATCTTTCCAAGGATAAGACCGAAAGAAGATTTACATTTGCTGACTTCAAGCGCGAAAGTGCTCGTTGTGCAAACTATTTTGAATCAATCGGTATCACACGCGGAAGCAAGGTTATGCTTGTATTAAAGCGTCATTACCAGTTCTGGATTGCAATTCTTGCACTTCACAAGATTGGTGCAGTTGCAATTCCTGCAACATATCTTCTTCAGGAACACGACTACGAATACCGCTATAATGCGGCAGGTGTTGATGCAATTTTGTGTACATCAGACGATGATATCGCAGAACGTGCAGAAAAGGGTGCAGAAAACGCAACTACACTCCGTGAAAAAATCATCGTAGGTGCAAGCCGTGAAGGTTGGAGAAACTTTGACGAGGAATATAAGAATTTCCCCGACACATATGAAAGAAAAGAAGATTCTCCCTGCGGCAATGACGATATGCTTATGTACTTCACATCAGGTACAACAGGCAATCCCAAAATGGCACTTCACGCATACACATATCCGCTTGGTCATTTCCACACTGCTAACTACTGGCACTGTGTTGACCCTGAAGGATTACATCTTACAATATCCGATACAGGTTGGGCGAAAGCCGCTTGGGGTAAGATTTACGGTCAGTGGCTTTGCGAAGCGGCGCTCTTCGTATATGACTTTGACAAGTTCGATGCGGCAGACATTCTTCCGCTTTTCTCCGAATACGGAATTACAACATTCTGTGCGCCTCCTACAATGTATCGTATGCTCATGAAGGAAGACATTTCAAAATACGATATGTCATCTGTTCAGCACGCAAATACTGCAGGCGAAGCGCTTAACCCCGAGGTTTATAAGCAGATTAAAAACCTTACAGGTCTTCGTATTATGGAAGGTTTCGGTCAGACAGAAACAACCTGCCTTATCGGTAACCTTTACGGCAGAGAATATAAGCTCGGCGCTATGGGTAAACCCGTACCGCTTTACGATGTTGATATTGTTGATCCCGACGGAAACAGCGTTGATGTCGGTGAAAACGGCGAAATCGTTATTCGTACAAGCGAACGTGTACCTTGCGGTCTTTTCAAGGGTTACTACAAGGACGAAGAAAAGACAAACGAAGTATGGTACGATGGACTTTATCACACAGGCGACGTTGCATATCGTGACGAAGATGGTTTCTACTTTTACGTTGGCCGTATAGATGACGTTATCAAGTCATCCGGTTACCGTATCGGACCCTTTGAAATTGAAAGCGTTATTATGGAACTTCCTTACGTTGTTGAATGTGGTGTATCTGCCGCTCCCGACGAAATTCGTGGTCAGGTAGTTAAGGCAAGCATCGTTCTTACAAAGGATACTGTTCCAAGCGAAGAACTCAAGAAAGAAATTCAGATGTATGTTAAGGAGCACACAGCACCTTATAAGTACCCCCGAATTGTTGAATTCCGCGAGTCGCTTCCCAAAACAATAAGTGGTAAGATTATAAGAAACAAACTTTAATAGTAAAATAACCGCAGCAAAGCTGCGGTTATTTTTATTGCAACCACGTGGAGTGCGCTTTTTAAACAAGAAAATGGTTTACAATTGTCATAATATTATAGAGCAGTATTGTACATAAAAATACCATGAAAGTCAATTGCATATTTAATTGTGAAGTGGTAAAATAGATTTATAAAGTTTTTACAGAGGAGAATAAGAATGAAAATAGATAAGGATTATATAATTAAACTCAGACGAGAAATACATATGTACCCCGAGGTAGATTACGATCTTCCCAAAACTGTTGCTCTTGTTGAAAGAGAACTTGAAGCAATGGGAATCCCTTATACAGAAAAGTACGGAAAGGGAAGCGTTGTAGGTTACATAAACCCTGATAAAGAGGGCTTTACAATTGGTATCCGCGCAGATATGGATGCCCTCAGAATGACTGAAGCAAATGATTGCGAATATCGTTCTCGTCACGAAGGTATGATGCACGCTTGCGGACACGATGCGCATACTGCAATATTGCTTGGAACGGCAAAAGCTCTCAAGGAAATGGAAAACGAACTCGCTTGCAGAGTAAAGCTTGTTTTCCAGCCGAGTGAAGAAGGTGTTACAAGCGGTGCCATTATGATGATTGAAAACGGCGTGCTTGACGACGTTGATATGATGATGGGTCTTCACGTAGGAACAACCGTTGATGCAGGCGAGCTTGCATTATGTCCGGGAGTTTCAACAGCTTCAAGCCGTCATTTCAAGATTGAGATAGGCGGAAAGAGCTGTCACGCAACAACCTACCACAAAGGTATTGATGCATTGGCAGTAGCCGTAAGAATGTATGACGGAATTCAGGCGATTTTCGCCAACGAAGTTGACCCGAAAGAAAGAGTGGTTTGTCGCGTTACAAAGCTTGATTCGGGTACTGCACAGAATATTATACCAAATTCAGCTTTAATGTTGGGAACAATTCGTACTCTTGATGTAGGAGTAAGTGAATTTATTCACGACAGAATGCAGAAGTTGGCAAAGACACTTTCAGAAATGTACGGAGTTGAAATCAATGTTCACGCTCCGCTGAAATCAAGCTGTGTTTACAACAATCCCTATCTTTCTGAATTGATGTTTAAGAGTATGGAAAAAGTTGTTGGTAAAGAAAATGTTAAAACAATATCTTTCGTTCTCGGTTCGGAAGATTTCTCAAGATTTACTGATATTGTTCCGAGTGTTTTCTTCCGCCTTGGCATAAGAAACATTGAAAAGGGAATCAACCAGATGGCTCACCAGACTGATTTCCAGCTTGATGAAGACGCACTTATATACGGTGCACAGAATTTTGTCCAGTTCGTTCTTGATAACCAAAACGGAATTGATATGGAAAAAGCAAATAACACTGATGAGAGAAAAAAAGCTTGAGATAAATTAAATCAACCGCAGGTAGAGAAGATTCTCTGTAAATATTAGAAAATGCCTTTATAGTTGAACGTTTAATACTTATAATATCTAAAAAATGGTTTATAATTGTAAGGAGACAGCAAGAATGGATTTTATGAGTTTTGACTACACATTACTGCTCCGCCTTATCACGGCTGTTGTTTTAGGTGGTGTTATAGGCGTAGAACGAGGCGGAACTAATCACGAAGCAGGATTAAGGACCCATATGGTACTTTGTCTTGGATCGGCACTTGTTATGGTAACAAGCATCTGTATGTCCACGCATTACGGCGTTCCGCAGGAAGTTATGCGTATGAGTGCACAGATAATATCGGGTATAGGTTTTTAGGTGCAGGAAGCATCATCGCGACGGGAAATAAAATCCGTGGAATAACAACGGCAGCAGGAGTATGGACAACTGCCTGTGTTGGTCTTACCGTCGGTGCGGGATATTACATACTTGCTTGCTTTACGGTCTTTCTTATGATTTTTATAATGGTGATTTTAAGACCAATAACAAAAAAACTGAAAGAAAACTCGAAACGACACAAATTCGCATTCGAATTTACTTCTCGTGAGGCTATGCACGATTTCATTAACGAGTTATTAGAGAAAAACATTAGTGTGCTTGATTTTAGATTTACAAACCATGCTACGGAGAAAGTCATAGCGGAAATTGAAGTTGAATTTGTTAAAAGAGCAGAATATAACCCGTTTCTGGTAAAACTTACTATGCGGGAAGACGTAATCGGCTTTAAGAAAGGCGATTTCCTTGAAATAGCCGAAGAGCATCTCTGGTAAAAGCTTTTAAAACGGACACATCATCTTTTTGTATGATGTATCCGTTTTTTATTGCAAAAAAAATTCAGGTGTGATAGAATTATTATAATTATTAAGCGTACGGAAGGTGCTTTTTATGTTAGAGCGCGAACTACTTGAAAAACTTGATTTTGAAAGCGCGGATATTGAGTATATCATAGTGAAAAATAAAAAGTATGGGGATAAAATAGCTCCTCTTTCCGAATCGTTTATGAATGCTGAAATAAGCGTTTCGGAAAAAAGAAAACTTTCTGCAGAACTTTTGCAGAAATCTATAGAAACAGCACCCGAATGTGATAATCAATACATACTTCAGCTTTTGTTCTGGCTTCACTGTGTTCCGTTTGCAAAAGAGCATTATGAAAAGAATAATATAAGCATGGATGTTTTTTATGACACGATGAAAGACCTTTCCTGTAAAACTAATGAGTGTAAGGATGTTTACAACAAGATTGGCTGTTACTCTCCGTGGTTTTATCTTCATTTTTCTTATGTTTATTTTGGACTGGGACGCCTTCAGTTCTATATTGAAAACTATACTCACGAAACATATTCAAAAGACGGATATGCAATTAATAAAGGCGACAGAATATATTCCTGTCACATTCCTTCAGGAGGTAAGCTTACACAGGAAAAATGTATGGAATCCTTCGATAAGGCATATGAATTTTTCAAACCTGAACTTAAAGATGACATTCTTCCTCTTATTTGCACCTCGTGGCTTTTGTATCCGCCGTATATTGAAAAAGTATTTCCCAAGGGCTCTAATATGGAAAAATTTGCGCTTATGTTTGATATAATAGGACAATACGAAACAGATTACAGATTCAGCGAGTGTGAGCGTATTTTCGGTGTTGCTTATAAAGGTAATACAGACGGATTTCCTACGGATAATACACTCAGACGCAATATGGTAGAGTATATGAATTCAAAAAGCAATTCAGGTCACGGTATTGGAATAATTCTGTACGACGGAAAGAACAAAAGAATACTGTAAGAAGCGTATCGGGAATTTTAAATTTCTATTTTAAAGGATATCGCGGAAAATCCGCGGAGGGATTTATGAAAAATTTTAAGATAACAGTTCAATATGACGGAACTAAATATAATGGTTGGCAAAGGCAGGGAAATACAAAAAACACTATTCAGGAGCGCTTTGAAAATGTGCTCGCTAAAATGTGCGGCAGAGATGTTGAAATCTTTGCTTCCGGCAGAACGGATGCCGGTGTTCACGCGATTGAACAAACTGCTAATTTTAAGTGTGAAACTTCGATGAGTGAAGCGGAAATCAAGGATTATATCAACAGATATCTTCCCGAAGATATTCGCGTAACTTCGCTTTGCGAGGTTGATATGCGTTTTCACAGCCGACTTAATGCAGTATCAAAAACGTATGAATACACAATTGCAACTGAAAAACCGGACGTTTTTATACGCAAATATGTTTTCTTTGCCGACAGAAAACCCGACGTTGAGAAAATGCGCAAATCTGTATTGCTTCTTACGGGAAAACACGATTTCCGTGGATTCAGCTCGCTTGGCAGAATAAAGAAATCAACAGTCAGAACAGTCAATTTCATTGAAATAGAAGAAGTTGACGGACTCGTAAAAATAAGGATTAACGCAGACGGATTCCTCTATAATATGGTGCGAATTATTGCAGGTACACTTTATGGTATCGGAACAGGCGACTTTGAGGAAAGCGTTATAGAAGATATATTTAAAGAGAAAATAAGGGAAAAAGCAGGCGCTACTCTTCCTGCTTCTGGACTTAAACTTGTGAAGGTTTATTATTGATATGGCAAAGGAATTAAGTGTTAAGATAGACTCCGAAATGCACGGACACAGAATTGAATATATTCTTGAAAAGAAACTTGAAATATCATCTTCTCTCATAAAGCGTCTTAAAAGAACAGATGGCGGAATCATTTTAAATGGTACTAAAACTACTGTGGTAACAAAAGTCAGCGAAGGAGACACTCTTGTTGTGAATATAAAAGGGCGAGAAACGGAAAAAATTCTCCCTTCTGACATTCCGATTGACATTATTTTTGAAGATGATGATATTCTTGTCGTGAATAAGTCCGGCTCCATGCCCGTACACCCTTCGGGAAAACATAAAACAGATACTCTTGCAAACGCTGTGATGCATCATATCGGAAGCAGGGAGGTCGTTCATATCATAACGCGCCTTGATCGTGAAACATCCGGTGTTGTGCTTGTCGCAAAAAATCCGAGAGCAGCGGCTGTTCTGACAAAGGATATGAAAAACGGAAAATTCAAAAAAGAGTATGTTGCTATATTAAACGGAGTTCCCGAGAAAGACGAAGGACGTATATGTGCCTCAATCAGGAAGGAAGAGCAAAAAGGTATCAAAAGATGCGTTTCCAACGACGGAAAAGAGGCCCTAACAGTCTACGAGTTGGTGAAAAATACAGAAAAGCTTTCTCTCGTAAGGCTTTTTCCCATAACAGGCAGAACACATCAGTTAAGAGTGCATATGAGCCATATAGGACATCCTATTTATGGTGACGCTATGTATGGAGCTACACAGATGGGGGAAAGGACAAGACTTCATTGTCATAATATAATTTTTCCGCACCCGACAACAGGCGAAGAAGTTTCGTTTTCTGCCGTAATTCCCGAAGATTTTGACGGGATTTTATAAAAGTGAAGATTCTAACTATTTGTTGCATTAGTAAGATAACTGTGCTAAAATAATTAAATTATAAGAAGCGTTTGGATGTGATTTGATGATATATGTAATGCAAATTGTAAATACACACGGTGTTCGCGGTGAAGTAAAGGCACTTCACTATACAGATGGTGAATCCTTTTTCAAAAAGGTGAAGACCGTTTACAAAGAGAACGGAGAAACTGTAAAAATTCTCTCTTGGAAATTTCACAAGGGTTCGGTCATATTAAAACTTGACGGTGTGGAAGAACTTAACGATGCGGAAAAACTCAAATTCGTTAAGCTTTATGCAAAGGAAACAGACCTTCCTAAACTTCCCAAGGGCGAATACTATTTCTTTGAACTTATCGGACTTACTGCAATACTGCCCGATGGTGAAGAACTTGGTAAGGTCACAAACGTCATTGAAAACAATGCATCAAACCTTCTGGAAATAACAAAAGCAGATGGGGAAAAGGCACTTATCCCGAATATCCCTGTTTTTGTGAGCGATGTGAAATTAAAAGAAGGTACAATTCATATAACACCAATTGAAGGATTGATATAAATGAAATTCAGCGTACTTACGCTTTTTCCGGAAATGCTTGAAGCCCTTGGTGAAAGCATAATAGGAAGAGCAATAGGAAAAGGGATTATCGAAACTGAATATATAAATATCCGTGACTATTCACAGGATAAGCATCGTCGTGTTGACGATTACCCTTATGGTGCAGGTGGCGGAATGGTAATGCAGCCCCAACCCATTTATGACGCTTATAAAAAAGTAGCAGGAGAGGGTAAACCGCACGTCATTTATATGTCTCCCCAGGGAGCAACACTCACACAGAGTAAGGCGCGCGAACTTGCAACAAAAGAGCACGTTGTAATACTCTGTGGTCATTATGAAGGCGTTGATGAACGCATTATTGAGGAAATTGTTGACGAAGAAATCTCGATTGGCGACTATGTTTTAACCGGGGGCGAACTTCCTGCAATGGTTCTGATCGACTGTGTCAGCCGTATGATTGACGGCGTGCTTGACAGTCAGGAAACTGCAAGTGTGGAAAGTCACTATAACGGACTTTTAGAATATCCGCAATACACCCGTCCGCCTGAATTTATGGGACGCGAAGTGCCCGAGATACTCCTCAGCGGACATCACGCAAATATTGAAAAATGGCGCAGGGAACAAAGTATTTTGAGAACACTTAAAAAGCGCCCCGAACTTATTGAAAACGCACCTCTTACCGATAAAGAAAGAGAATGGTTGAAAGGACAAAAATGATATGAACGTACGTGAAGCGATTGAAAAAAGAAGAACTATAAGAAAATTCACACAAAGAAAAATAGATAAGGCAGAACTCCACGAACTTATTGATTGCGCTCGTCTTGCGGCGTATGGTGCAAATCTTCAGCCGCTTAAATTCAGAACTATTACTGATGAAGAGGTTGAAAAGGTATTTCCCCATACAAAGTGGGCAGGATACCTCTCTGACGGAACACCCAAAGAAGGCGAAAGACCTACTGCGTATATTGCAATCCTTGGCGATGCAGATATCAAAAAGAACGAGGACTTCGGTGTTGACGCAGGTGCGGCAATAACAAATATGATGCTCCGCGCAACTGAACTTAATCTTGCAACTTGTTGGTTTGGCTCAATCAATCGCAAAGAACTTGTTGAAATTCTCAACATCCCTGAAAATCTCCGTCTCCTTTATATCCTTGCAGTTGGTGAAGCTGCACAGGAAAGCGTTTCCTGCGATATGAAAGATGGCGACGTAAAATACTTCCTTGACGAAAATGACGTTCTTAATGTGCCCAAGCGCTCGCTTGAAGAAATTATTATAGAGGACTGATTTTATGCAGGAATTTTCACGAACAGCCATGTTGATTGGCGAGGAAGCTCTATCAAAACTTGCATCCTCACGTGTTGCCGTATTCGGTGTCGGCGGAGTGGGAAGCTATGTTGTAGAGGCACTTGCACGCAGTGGTGTAGGAACTATTGACCTTGTTGACAGCGATACGGTGAATATCACTAACATTAACAGACAGATAATTGCCACTCATGATACAATTGGTCGCAGTAAGGTGGATGTCGCAAAAGAGCGTGTCTTAAGCATTAATCCGACCGCGCAGGTAAACACACATAACGTTTTTTATCTTCCCGAAAACGCAGATGAATTTGACTTTTCGCAGTATGACTATGTTGTTGATGCGGTAGATACCGTTACTGCAAAAATAGATATTATCGTAAAGGCAAAGGAAAATAACACTCCCGTAATCAGTTCGATGGGAACGGGAAATAAACTTGATCCCACGCAGTTTGAGATAGCGGATATCTATAAAACTACCGTATGTCCGCTTGCTCGTGTGATGCGCCGCGAACTCAAAAAAAGGGGAGTAGACTCGCTCAAGGTTCTTTATTCAAAAGAAGAACCTAAAACTCCTGATTCGCAGGCAGAAGAGCGCGTCCCTGCAAGTATTGCGTTCGTTCCTTCGGTTGCAGGACTTATAATTGCCGGTGAAGTTATAAAGGATTTGATAAAGTAAATAAAAATCTCAAAGTGAAAACTTTGAGATTTTTTTATTATAGAGGATAATTCTGCAAAAAAAATTATTGAAAAGTGTAAAAAACTGTGTTAAAATTTATAGAATAAAGCAAGATTTGGCGCTTTGTAATATATTGATACTATCAAGCGTCAATTCGGAGGTAAAAATGATTTATAGCAATATTTTAGAAGCAATAGGAACAACCCCTATGATTAAGCTTTCTCGTATGGTGGATGAAGACAGCGCGCGCATCCTTGTAAAGTTTGAGGGCCTTAACGTCGGCGGCTCAATCAAAACGCGTACTGCATTCAATATGATACTTGAAGCGGAAAAACAAGGTAAAATAAATAAAGACACAATCATCGTAGAACCCACAAGCGGTAATCAGGGTATCGGACTTGCACTTGTTGGTGCAGTTCGTGGTTACAAAACCATTATTGTTATGCCCGATTCTGTAAGTGAAGAAAGAAGAAAACTTGTAAAGCATTACGGTGCGGAAGTTATGCTTATTCACGATGCAGGTAACATCGGCGAATGTATTGAGGAGTGTTTGCAGACTGCACTTCGTATGCAACGTGAAAATCCCAACGTCTATGTGCCTCAGCAGTTTGAAAACCCCGCAAACCTCGCCGTTCAGCGTAATGTTACCGGACGCGAAATTTTAGAAGCGGTTGACGGCCCGATTGATGGATTCTGTAGTGGTATCGGTACAGGTGGTACTATTACAGGTATCGGCGAAGTTCTTAAAGAAGAAAACCCCGACATCACAATTTGGGCGGTTGAGCCGGAAGATGCGGCTATTCTTTCAGGTGGCTCTATCGGAACACATATCCAGATGGGTATCGGCGACGGACTTATCCCGCCTATACTTAATCAGAATATATACAGCGATATTTGTATTGTAAAGGATGAAGAAGCGCTTCAGACTGCAAAGGACCTTGCTTCAAAAGAAGGTATAATGTGCGGTATTTCAAGCGGGACAAATGTTGCGGCGGCAATCAAGCTCGCCAAAAAACTCGGTAAGGGAAAGACAGTTGTAACTGTGCTTCCCGACACAGCAGAAAGATATTTTTCAACCCCACTTTTCGAGGATTGATTTAAATAACAAAATAGGAGGAATTTTATATGAACACAAACGTAAGACCCGAATCTATGGAACGTATTACCACAAAAGCACTTGCAGAAAAATTTATTGACGAGCAGGTAGCACTTGTTCGCGAGCAAGTTGGTGACAAGAAGGTTCTTCTTGCACTTTCAGGTGGTGTTGACTCATCAGTTGTTGCCGCACTTCTTATCAAGGCGATTGGCAAACAGCTTGTGTGCGTTCATGTAAATCACGGCCTCATGCGTAAGGGCGAAAGCGAACAGGTTATCGAAATTTTCCAGAAAGGTCTTGACGCTAACCTTATCTACGTTGATGCAACAGACCGTTTCCTTGACCTTCTCAAGGACGTTGCAGAACCCGAAAGAAAGAGAAAAATCATCGGCGGCGAATTCATCAAGGTATTTGACGAAGAAGCAGCAAAGCTTGACGATATCAAGTTCCTTGCACAGGGTACAATTTACCCCGACATCCTTGAAAGCGACGGCGTAAAGGCTCATCATAACGTTGGTGGTCTTCCTGAAGATATGGAAATGGAACTCGTTGAACCCGTAAAACTCCTCTACAAAGACGAAGTTCGTGTGGTAGGTAGTGCTCTCGGTCTTCCCGACGAAATGGTTTACCGTCAGCCGTTCCCCGGCCCCGGTCTTGGCGTAAGATGCCTTGGTGCAATCACTCGTGACAGACTTCACGCACTTCGTGAAGCTGACGCAATCCTCCGCGAAGAATTCGACAACTGTGGTCTTGCAAAGACTGTTTGGCAGTATTTCATCGCAGTTCCCGATATGAAGAGCGTAGGCGTAAAGAATGACAAGCGTTACGAAGGTTGGCCCGCAATCATCCGTGCTGTCAATACAACTGACGCTATGACAGCTACTATCGAAGAAATCCCCTACGAAGTACTTCACAAGATTACAAACCGTATCACAAACGAAGTAGAAGGCATCAACCGTGTTCTTCTCGACCTCACTCCCAAGCCTATCGGCACAATCGAGTGGGAATGACGAATTGCGGAGCGAAAACCGCATAACTAAGCCGTTTTCTGGCGTTTTCAAATGAAAATGGCAACGATTTGACAACATTTAATACTAAAAATTAAGAGCTAACTGATTTTGATGTCAGTTAGCTCTTTTAAAATTTCAATTTGAATTAAAAGGTAAATCTAAATGTGTTTTTGTAAGTTTTCGGAATTTCGTAATATGATGATAAAGCAGGTCCGCAAGAGTTTGAACCAATGCCACGCATTGCAAGGTCAATACAAACATTTACAAAATCATTTTCTTCAAGTTCAAATGAATGTAATGCTTCACGAAGCTGTGCTGTTGTAAACGGATTTACAGAGCACGAGAACGGTCTTTCCGCAGTAACCTTAAATAAGTCTTTTACAGCAAGATATTTACAAGCATAGTGGCTTCCTGACTCCTGAGGTCTGATATATCGTCTGTCATAGTTTTCTTCGGCAGAACTTACATAGTAACCGTATTCGCAAGCAACATGTTTGTCAACATAGCTTTCAGTAGGACCGAAGCCAACATAGGAGAAGTTGCCTTTTGATTTATCAACACCAAATTCAATACCAAAGCGAGGGAAGTTTTCAACATAATCTGCAAGCTTGTATTCGATAGTAGCTGTAAGCTGATTTCCGTTAACTTCATACATCAGTTCAAACTCTGCAGCAGGGATAAGACAGTTTGCTGCTAAAACACCTTTGAACTTATAAGAGTTTTCCGTTTTCTCGCAAGAGAAGATATGCGGCTTACAATCATCTAAGTGACAACGATCAATCCAATGGGGAACAAGGTTACGGTCGTTATCCGTATAACGAGTTATGTTAAAGTGCATTGGAGTACGGAGAATTTCGTTTCCGTCTGCCTTGATAGAGGTGATTTCACCTGTATGCTCATTAACTTCGATAGCGATGGCAGAGGAGAACCTATAGGTGCTCGCAGGGATTTCTACCTGGCAAACCTCTGATTTTGTTTTTCCGCCGTAAACAGCTTTCATTTCAAGTGCATTTGATTTGATTTTTCTGTCAGGTGTTAAAAGGCCGTCTACACAGAAGTTACCATCGTGCTCAGATTCTTCAAAGTCACCGCCGTAAAGGAAGCCCTTGTCGGTTTTTATTCCGTGGTCTGCCCATTCCCATACGAAGCCACCCATCATCTGTTCATTGTTATAAATCATTTCCCAATATTCAGCAATATCACCGCAGCTGTTACCCATAGCGTGTGTGTGTTCGCAAAGCACGAAAGGACGGGTTTCTTTTTCGTTATCGAGAACGGCCTGTTTGATTTTATCGAAGCTCGGATACATCATACTTACCATATCAACAAGCTCTGCATAATAATACTTAGGATCTGCATTTTGTAACCCTTCATAGTGAACAGGTCTTGTGTTATCACGGTGCTTGATGTAGTTAGCGCCACCTAAAAATGCTTTTCCGAAGGAGGCCTCATTACCGAGTGACCAAATAATAACACTCGGACGATTTTTGTCACGCTCAACTAAAGCTGTGTGTCTATCGGTTATACCCGGTGCGAAGAATTCGTTTTCAGCATATTCTTTCCAAAGATCAATATCATAACGACCATCACGGCTGCAAGCTCCGTGCATTTCTAAATCTGCTTCATCCATTACATAAATGCCAAAGGTATCACAAAGCATATAGAATTCAGGACTGTTTGGATAATGAGAGGTTCTTACCGCATTGACGTTCAATTCTTTCATAAGATGAATGTCTTTTGCAAGGTCTTCAAGGCTGACGGTTGCTGCAGTTTCACAATTGAAATCGTGACGGTTAACACCTTTAAGTTTTACAGGCGCACCGTTGATTTTGAATACAGGACCGTCAATTGTAACTATTCTGAATCCGACACTTTCGATAATCTTCTCACCATTAGCATGAAGCTCTAAAGTGTAAAGCGCAGGTGTTTCTGCAGTCCAGAGTTTAACGTCGGGAATGGTAATGTCTACACTTTTGTTTGCAGGAGCAAGTGCCATTATTCCTTCGAATTTAAGATTGATATCAACAGGACTTTCATTTATGAAGGTAAGAATGCCGTCTTTTCCTGAAATTGTAGTTTCAATCTTATAGTCGGTAATATGGTTTTGAGGACGTGTAAGCATATATACATTTCTGAATATTCCGGAGAAACGGAACTTGTCCTGACATTCAAGGTATGTTGAAACACACCATTTTAATACAAGTACATCAATAGTGTTTTCACCGTTTATTGCCATCTCTGTGATATCAAACTCACTTGTAGCGTGAGAAATCTGAGAGTATCCTTTGAATTCTCCGTTTATATACACATAGAAAGCGCTGTCAACACCCTCGAAGTTTATATAGTATCTTTCACCGGGTTGCTTTTTGATGTTAAATGTTCTTCTGTAATGCCAGCAGGGATTATCATAAGGAATATGCGGAAGCATAACAGGGAAGGGGTATCTGATATTAAGATACTGTATATGGTCATATCCGTGCATCTGTACGCATGAAGGAACCGGGATAGATTCGTCAAGTTCTTCATTTATATTGAAATCTTCAACGTGACCAAGCTGTTTTATCTGCCATACACCATCAAAGGATGTAAAGCGAGAGCTTGATGTACGATCTAATATGCTATGCTTTGTAGCAACAACATCATCTGTTGCGAAAGGAATATAATAGCTTCTGTGAGGCATTGTGCCTATTCGGTCAAATCTTTCATATTCTCTCATAGTGAACCTCCTTAAATATTTCCGTAAACTTCGGGAACTTCTTGATCTTTTCTTTCAGCGAGAATTTTTGCATTTGCTTTTTAGCCTTAATTTCATGTCCTTTTTTCATAAACTCAAGAGCTGTATGTGAGCCGATGTAACCTGCGCCGCCTAATAGCAAAAGGCACAGGTTAATCCCTCATTACTTTTTAATTTCTATGCCACCAACCGGCCGAATATTAAGTTTAAGACAAGAATCCTTGCCGAATAATTTCTCCATTTCTTTTGTATAGTCATCAACCAGATTTTCTGGAACGAATGCCTGTATTGTTCCTGCAAACCCTCCGCCGTGAACTCTCACAGCTCCGCTATCCTTAAGTATCTTTTTGCTTAATGCGATAGCAAGAGGTATTTCCTGTTTTAAAGGATTTTTGCAAGAATAGAGGTTCTGAAGAAGAGCACAAGATGATTCTCCAGATTCGTTTACAAGTTTTAGGAAACGGTCGATGTCTTTTTCTTTTAACGCTTCAGCTTCTTGTTTTGCACGCTTTGTTTCGTCAAAAAAGTGAATTGCTCTTAAAATTGCTCTGTCGGAGCAGGTGTTTCTGAGAACAGGAATATTTTCATAAAACTTATTTTCATCAACATCATTTAAAACCTCGGCTCCAAAATATGATGCAACTTGCTTCATCTCATCTCCGATGGAGTCGTAATCATCAGTCAGGTTTTCATGACTGCTTTTTGTATCGGTAATGCAAAGGTAATATCCGTAATCCCTGAATGAAAAATCAATTTTTTCTATTTCTGGATTTTTATTGTCCTTAAAGTCAATCGATACAAGTCCGCCGAATGCTACAACTGTCTGGTCCAAAAGACCGCATTTCTTACCGAAATATACATTTTCTGCAAACCAGCCAATCTGAGCAATTTCAAAAGCGTGGCTATTGTTTTCGTTATAGTGGCTATCGATTATCGTGCAGATCAGAGTTTCAAAAGATGCAGAGGAAGAAATTCCGCCGCCGCTAATAACATCTGATGTGCAATACATATCAAAGCCATCAACACAAATTCCTTTTTCTGCATACTTGGCAATTACACCTTTTATAATAGAAGCTGTTCCTGAATCATCAGGATTAACACTAAGGTCATCAAGAGAAGATTCAAAAGGACCATAACCTTCCGACTTTACTCTGACTACATTATCTGAGTGGAAAGAAACAACAGCAATAACATCTAAGTTTACAGCACCTGCTAAAACAACTCCGTGCTGATGGTCAGTGTGATTACCGCCAATCTCTGTTCTGCCGGATGCAGAATACATTTTAACATCGTCTCTGTCCGGGAAAAGTGTACTGAAGCTTTCCAAGGCTTTTACATATCTTTTCTTTTGTTCTGATATTATTTTTTCAGAACTTCCGTAAAGAGTAGCCATTAAATCATCATACTGATTAGCTGATATATCACTTATAAATTCTTTAATTTTCATATCATTTGCCTCGCTATCCCAAACAATTTCTCTGTTTCATGTTAACTACATTTTATCACAATGTTAACTCTATATCTATAAACACAATCGAGAAAAAAGTTCACAAAATTAAAGTAAACTATTGAAAAACCTATTCTTTTGTTGCATAATATTTACCTGAGAGGAGATTGAGCGAAAGCAAAGAAAAGGAGATGAATTTAATAATGTATACTAATGTTGCATATTTAGGTGAAGTTGATGAGGATATAGTTGACAAAAGTGTACCATTACTTGTAACGGCAGCCGGATATTACCGTGTGCATACAAGTAGAGTAATTGAAACGGAACGACCTAACGGAAGAGGAGATTATCAGCTTTTATATGTTGCATCCGGAAAGGTTAGATTTTTCTTTGACGGAGTTGAAAGAATTATCGCAAAAGGTAATATGGTTCTTTTTCGTCCCGGAGATGTACAAATGTATTACCTTTATGCCGTAGATAAGCCTGAAACATATTGGGTTCATTTTACAGGTTCAGATGTCGGCCTGCTTCTTAATTATTATCAGATGCCAAAAAGTGAAAATGTGTTTTTCACAGGAACATCTCCGGATTACCAATGGATGTACAGACAGATGATACAGGAACTCCAACTGCAGCGGTCAAACTATCAGGATATGGTGTGTATGTATCTCAGAATGATTTTTCTTGTTATTAACAGGTATCTGAAAGAGGGTAAACAAGTCAGAACAGAAATGCTCGATGAAATAGAAAGAGCAACACATTATTTCCGCGAGAACTATAATCAGAATATTATTATAGAGCAGTATGCAGAAGAACACCTGATGACTCCGTGTTGGTTTATACAGAATTTCAAGCAGGTAACAAAGTTTACTCCTATGCAGTACATTATGTCACTTAGAATCAACAATGCAATGAATATGCTGGATAATACAAAATACAATGTAACACAGATTGCCACGGCGGTGGGGTATGATAATCCGCATTATTTCAGCAGACTTTTCAAAAAGCATACAGGAATGACACCGCTTGAATATAGGAACAGAAATAAGGTCAAGGAAAATGAATAAATAATGAAAGGATTTTGATTATGGAAAAGGTAAGTAAGGAAAACAAGTGTGGTATTGAGATTTACGACTATAATGGAGACGATTACCAGACTGCAATGCGATTTGGAAGCTGGCGTGTTGCATATCTCAATCACGCTGACAGATTTGATAAGGCAAATTTTGAAAAAGTAGAGCGTCATAATGAAAGTGATGAGGTTTTTGTGTTGCTTACTGGCAAAGCCACTTTAATTATTGGCGAAGAGCTTAACAGAATTGAAATGGAGCCTCATAAACTTTATAATGTTCCCAAAGGTGTGTGGCATCATATTTTTACAACAGAAGGAACCAGTGTGCTTATTGTTGAGAATGAGGACACCAGCGATGATAATTCTGAATATTTATATGTGAATAAGTAACACTTTCTTATTAACAATGATGATAAAGGAAGTGAATAAAAATGAATCCGGAAAGATTCAATAAACAACTTGATTTTATTCTTGAAATAGATAAAGAGAAAGAAATATACCGTCAGACACATCTGACAGAATATAAAAGACAAGAAAATGATGCAGAACACGCTTGGTACATAGCAATTATGATTTATCTTTTAAAGGAATATGCCAACGAAGAATTTGATGTAGCAAAGGCAATGATGATGGCACTTATTCACGATATTGTTGAAATAGATGCTGGAGATACATATGCCTACGATAAAGCAAATCTTGAAACTCAAAAAGACCGTGAGGAAAAAGCGGCAAACCGAATCTATGGACTTCTTCCCGATGAACAGAGAGATGCGCTTAAAGCCTTGTTTGAAGAATTTGAGGAAGGACAAACACCTGAAGCGAAGTTTGCCCGTGTTATGGATAACTTCCAACCTCTTATATTAAATGATTCAAACAATGGTAAAGATTGGAGAGTACACGGTATAAAGAAATCGCAGGTTGAAAAAAGACAGATTGGTTCAAAACTTGGTTCAGAAGATATATGGAACTATACAAAAGAGTTAATTGATAACAATGTTAAAAAAGGAAATCTCATAGACGAATAAGTATATTGCAAAAGAGCTGAAGCATTATCATGCAACGGCTCTTTTTCTTGTGCATACTTCTAAAACTTTACAGATAAACTTGACAGATGTAAAGTTATGTGTTAAGATGTTTTGGCGTGATGCATGCAACAATGAGGTGATTCAAAAAATGAAAACGAAAATACAAAAGCTAAAGACGGACAAAAACGCCGTAATACTTGCACACTATTATGCACCCAATGAAGCTCAGGAAGTAGCAGATTTCGTGGGTGATTCTTTTTATCTTGCAAAAATAGCAAAGCAGAGTACGGCAGATATAATAGTTTTTTGCGGTGTATCTTTTATGGGAGAGAGCGCAAAGATATTAAACCCTGATAAAAAGGTTCTGATGCCTGATTTATCTGCGGACTGTCCTATGGCTCATATGGTTGCCGAAGGCAAAATAGAAGAAATGAGAGCAAAGTATGATGACTTGGCAGTAGTATGCTATATCAATTCAACTGCAAAGCTTAAATGCTTGAGTGATGTGTGTGTAACATCGTCAAATGCAATAAAGATTGTTAAGTCATTGCCGAATAAAAATATATTCTTTATCCCCGATAAGAACCTTGGTAGCTTTGTCAAAGAGCAGGTTCCCGAAAAGAATATCATATTGAATGACGGCTTCTGTCCAATCCATGCAGCTATAAGTATGGAACAATTAAATAGTGTAAAAGAACAGTATCCAAATGCACTTGTTCTGACTCACCCTGAATGTGAGAAGGAAATCCTTGATATGTCTGATTACATAGGAAGCACGGCAGATATAATTAGTTTTGCAAAACAAAGTGATTGCAAAGAGTTCATCATCTGCACCGAACAAGATGTTGAATATAAGCTCGTAAATGATAATCCCGACAAAGAGTTTATATTTGTAGAACCTATGCCTTGTTGTAAGGATATGAAGCTCAATACACTTGAGAACATCTTAAAGGTATTAAAGGAAGAAACAAACGAAGTAACAATAGACGAAGAAACCCGAAAGAGAGCACTTGTGCCTCTTGATAGAATGTTGGAGTGTGCGAAATAAGATGAATACAGATATATTGATTGTGGGATGCGGTGTTGCAGGTCTTTATTGTGCACTTAATTTCCCGGAAAACAGAAATATTTTAATCGTTACAAAAAACAAAGCAAGAAGAAGTGACTCATATCTTGCACAAGGCGGAATCTGCGTTTTAAGAGATGAAGAAGATTACAAGGCTTTTTATGAAGATACAATGAAAGCAGGACATTATGAGAATAATCCCGAATCAGTAGATATAATGATTCGTTCTTCTCAGGGTGTTATAGA
>JAZREK010000106.1:0-26019 GCA_045660765.1 Clostridia bacterium | reverse complement strand
GCAAAACATATCAGCTTTCAACATCCACAGTAGTTATCTATGTTCCCGAAGATAGCGAAAATGATGCAGACTACTCAATCATGGCTCCTTCGAAGGCATTTGCATCAGGTGGATCTCGTGAAGTTAAAATCTTCGGTGCAGGCCCCGAACAGAGAACAAAGCAGGCTACAATGGTTCTTATCTTCGGCGTTGACCCTGCATACGACTTTGTTGCATCAACTCCCTACATGGTTGTAAGCGATGTTGACAGAGCTAACCTCCAGATTTCAGGTTACGAAAAGGGTTCTGCAAACGAAACAACCTTCAGCATTTCAGAAGACAAGTTCAAGTCTTTCGATGATGAAGATGCTTACGTAGGTATCAACAATGTAGCAAAGGGTGACGTTATCCGTTATATCAAGGATGCATCAGGCGTAATTGCTATTGAAATGATTTACGATGCAGACAGCCTTGAATACGACTATCTCTACGGAGCTAATGAACATCTTGAAAGTAGCACGTGGGTTGAAGGAACCGATGAACATACTGTAAATGATATGTACTTCCAGCACTCAACATCAAATGTTGGCGAATTGGGAATCAGATATGCAGAAGCATTCGATATCATTGATGAAACACAGTTCGTTGTAACAAAGGCATTTGGTGCCAGCGAAGAAGATAAGCAGCAGGATGCAAACCTTATCACTTACCGAATCAGCTCTTCAACAACTGTTTACAGAATTGATGAAGAAGGTAACCTCATCGCTGAACCCTCTGATTACAAGTACGAAAACATCGACATCACAGAAGAAAACTCAAGCGAAATTATTGTATTCATAACAGATATTACAAATAAAACAGCGAAGGCAATCTATATCATAGACTAAAAGCTTAAAACACGGTGGCAAAAGCCACCGTGTTTTTTTATTCACTTTTTCTCTTTACCTATCAATTATTTTGTGATAGAATAATTGTACTTATGTGAAAAGGTGATTTTTATGAAAAGACGCACTTCAAGACAAATAAATATCGGCGGAGTTTTAGTCGGCGGAGGAGCACCTGTAAGTGTTCAGTCAATGTGTAACACAGACACCCGTAACGTAGCTTCAACTGTTAATCAGATTAATGAGCTTGCCGCGGCAGGTTGTGATATTGTGCGCCTTGCAGTGCCTGATATGACTGCGGCAAAAGCTGTTGCCGAAATAAAAAAACAGGTAGAAATCCCCATTGTTGCAGATATTCATTTTGATTACCGCCTTGCGCTTGAATGTGCTCGTGGCGGTGTAGATAAAATCCGCATAAACCCCGGAAATATCGGCTCTGCAGACCGTGTTAAAGCCGTTGCGGACGAATGTGGAAGTCGCAATATACCTATTCGTATCGGCGTAAACGGAGGCTCGCTCGAAAAAGAAATTCTTGCAAAATACGGCGCACCTACACCAGATGCACTTTGTGAGAGTGCGCTTTCCCATATAAAACTTTTGGAAGATTGTAAATTCTACGACATCGCTCTTTCAATTAAGAGCAGTAGCGTAGAATCAACTGTCAGCGCATACAGAAAAATTGCTGATATGATAGATTATCCGCTTCATGTGGGAGTTACTGAAGCAGGGACAGAATACGGTGGTGTTGTAAAAAACAGCATCGGTATAGGCTCGCTTCTTTTAGACGGCATAGGAGACACTCTCCGAGTATCACTTACAGCAAACCCTGTGCGCGAGGTTGTTGCGGGAATTGAAATTCTCAAGGCAATAAATCTTCGACAGGGGATTCGTCTTGTAAGCTGTCCTACCTGCGGAAGATGTCAGGTGGATATGATTCCCGTAGCAAATGAAATAAATGAAAGAATATCTAAAATAGATAAAAATATAACAGTAGCCGTTATGGGATGTGCCGTAAACGGTCCCGGAGAAGCTCGCGAAGCTGATATTGGTATCGCTTGCGGAAAAGGGGAGGCACTCCTTTTTAAAAATGGTGAAACAATACGTAAAATCTCTATTGAAAAAGCTGCGGATGAGCTTTTGAAAGAAATCGAGGAATTATAATGCAAAGCTACACTTTAGGTGGGGCGTTTTCGAATGTGCAGTACAGCGGAGCATTGAAAGATGCCAAAGTAATTGGTATTTCAGCGGACGCAAATGAGCGCACGATTACCGCCAACGCCGTTTCAGACACAATATTTGAATATAGTGAAGTGGAAGAGTTTGTGAAAGCCGTCAAGGATAGCTATAAGCTTCGTGATTTCATATTAAATCTTTCTTTTAATAAGGAAGAGATATCTGAAAACGATGCTGTAAACTACTGCATAGATGCGATTTTATCACAAAATCCTTTTTGGCGCGCCATCCTTGACAGTTGTATTATAAATTGTGGAGAAGGTATTACAATCTTCCTGCGTCACGGAAATTTAAACCTTGCTGAAGATGAAGGTGTCGGCAAGGAAATTTCCGCATGCCTTAAAAAATGGTTCGACATTGAAAAGAATGTTTCTTTTGACGTTGATGAAATGGAAGTAGTGAAGAAGCTCGAACCTATTTATATGGAAAAAGAACCTTCCGCACCTAAAAAGATTGTTTCTGTTGCGTCCGAGGGTGCTCTTATGGGCAAGCCATTCCCGGTAAACGACCTTATTGAAATAAAAGATATCGACAATTATACAGGAAACTGTATGATTTGTGGCGAAGTTTTCGGAATAGATTTCAGAGAAATCGCAAAAATTAAAAAGTCAATAGTTTCTTTTTACATAACAGATTATACATCGTCCATTACCTGTAAGTGTTTTGTTCCCATCGCCGCAACGGAAGAGGTTACAGGCGCGCTTAAAAAGACCGGCATAGTTGCTCTGCGCGGTAAAGCGGAAATGGATAATTTTTCACACGAGCTTACTGTTATGGCGCGTGATATTATCCCTTATGAGCTTCCCAAGGAGAAGGATGACGCGGAAGAAAAACGCGTGGAACTTCACGCGCATACAAAATCATCCGCAATGGATGCCGTTGTCAGTGCGAAAGACCTTGTGAAGCAGGCGATGAAATATGGGCACAAGGCGATTGCGATAACCGACCATGGTTGCGTTCAGGCATTCCCCGAAGCGTTCCATACCGCCGATGAAACCATAAAAATTCTCTATGGCTGCGAGGGATATCTTATCGAAAAAGGTTCCCCCCTCGCGCGTGAAACAAAAAGATACCATATAATTATATTTGCGCAAAATCTTATAGGACTTAAAAATCTCTATAAGCTTGTAAGTGCTTCTAATCTTGAACATTTCTATAAAAGACCGCTTATTCCGAGAGATGTGCTTGACGCTCATCGCGAGGGTCTTATTCTCGGCTCTGCGTGTGAGGCGGGCGAGCTTTTCCGCGCCGTTTTAAACGGTGAAAGTGACGAAGAATTAGAACGAATTGCTTCATATTATGATTACCTTGAAGTACAACCGATAGGAAATAATGAATACCTTGTTCGCAATGGCACAGTGGCTGACCGTGAAGCGCTTTGCGAGCTTAATCGCAAGGTTATCGCGCTTGGTGACAAGATGGGAAAACTCGTTGTGGCGACAGGCGACGTGCATTTTCTTCGTAAACGTGATGAGGTTTTCCGCCGTATACTGCAGGCAGGACAGGGGTATCAGGATGCCGATATGCAGGCTCCTTTGTACTTCAGAACAACCCGCGAAATGCTTGACGAATTTTCATATCTGCCTGAAGAAAAAGCGTATGAAATTGTAGTTACAAACACCAATAAAATCGCCGATATGATTGAAAATATCCGACCTGTTCCCAAGGGGAATTTCCCTCCAAAAATTGAGGGAAGTGCCGAAGATATTGAGCGTATTGCGCGTGAAACTGCGGAGGGATTGTACGGAAATCCGCTTCCTCAATTGGTGGAAGACAGACTGCAGAGAGAGCTTAAAAGCGTTATAGGAAACGGCTATGCCGACCTTTATAACATCGCACGACTTCTTGTAAAACATTCACGTGAAGAGGGCTATGTCGTAGGTTCGCGTGGTAGTGTAGGTTCGTCATTTCTGGCGTATTGCGCACAGATTACTGAAGTTAATTCTCTGCCTCCGCACTATCGTTGTCCTTCTTGTAAACATACTGAATTTTCAGAAGACGAAAACTTCGACTCCGGTCTTGATATGCCTGATAAAAATTGTCCCGTCTGCAACACTCCATATGTGAAAGACGGACACAACATTCCGTTTGAAACCTTCCTCGGTTTCAAAGGCGATAAACAGCCTGATATTGACCTTAACTTCTCGGGCGAAAATCAGGCAAGCGCACATAAATATACGGAAGAAATTTTCGGAAAAGGTTATGTTTTCCGTGCCGGAACGGTAAGTACCGTGGCTGAAAAAACTGCTTACGGATATGTAAGAAAGTATTTCGAGCAAAAAGGCGCATATGTTCATAATGCCGAGGTTGAGCGCCTTAAAAAAGGCGTAATGAACGTAAAAACCACGACGGGACAGCACCCAGGCGGTGTTATTGTTCTGCCGAAAGGACACGATATTCACGAATTTACGCCCATTCAACATCCTGCTGAAAAGGCGGAAAGCGGCATCATAACGACACATTTCGATTATCACAGTATTGATGAAAATCTATTAAAACTTGATATTCTCGGTCATGATGACCCGACAATGATTCGTATGCTCCAGGACCTTACGGGAATAGACCCGACAGAAATCCCGCTTGATGATAAGGATGTAATGAGCCTTTTCCTTAATACAGAAGCTCTTGGCGTAACTCCCGAAGACATAGGCAGTGAAACAGGCACATTTGCCGTTCCTGAATTTGGTACAAAGTTTGTCCGTCAGATGCTTGTGGATACAAAACCGACCTCGATGGGTGAGCTTGTCCGTATTTCGGGACTTTCTCACGGTACCGACGTTTGGACCAATAACGCACAACTCCTTGTACAGAATGGAACCTGCACTCTGAGAAATGCAATTTGCTGTCGAGACGATATCATGATTTATCTCATAAATCGTGAGCTTCCACCCGAGAGAGCCTTTAAAATAATGGAACAGGTAAGAAAAGGTAAAAAGCTCAAGCCTGAAGACGAAGCGGAAATGCGCGAGCATAATGTTCCCGAGTGGTATATTGAATCCTGCAACAAGATTCAGTATATGTTCCCGCGTGCTCACGCCGCGGCGTATGTTACGATGTCTCTCCGCGTTGCGTATTTCAAGGTTCATTATCCGATAGCGTTCTATCAGTCGTATTATACAGTTCGTGCCGATACGTTTGATTATGAAACTATGGCAACCGGAAGAGAAAATCTTCTTCGCAGGATGAACGATCTTCGTGCTATTGAGAATCCTTCAGCGCGTGATAAAGCAACTCTTACAATTATGGAAGTTGTAAACGAGATGTACGCTCGCGGTATAGAATTTATGCCGATTGACATCTATTTGTCACATCCGACAAAATACCTTAATATAAATGGAAAGATTCTTCCTGCTTTAAATAGTATTGCAGGTATGGGTGACCGTGCGGCACAATCTATTGCCGATGCACGCGAGCAGGGAAAATTCTTCTCAATCGACGATTTTAAGCAGAGAACCAGTGTAAGTGAAACGCATATAGAACTTTTAAAAAGTTTTGGCTGTTTTAACGGTATACCGCAAAGCGCACAGGTAAGCATGTTTGAAATTATGTAACAAAATATTGCCCCCTTTCGTACTATGGTATTGAGAGGGGGCATAATTTTTGAAAAAAAGATATTGCCGTCCGTGTGGGCTTTTCACCCTTGCGTACATAGCAGGGATTTTTACGGCTTTGGTGCTTCCGACATGGCTTCTTGCTGTGATTGAAGGGGTTCTTATAATTGTTTTGGGCTGCACGATGATTCGGATCTGATAGGGAGGTATTTAAATGAAAGTTGTTGTGATGAAACTTCCGAAATTTTTGAGAGGAATAACAAAAGCATTATTTAAAATGAAGTAAGACAGGGAAAACACCCTGTCTTATTTTATTGTGAATTTTAATCATAAAAATCATCGGAAAGTGTTGAAAAATATAAAAAAAAGTGGTATAGTATATATTAAGAATACCTGTATTCTATAAAAGGGGATGAATTATATGAAGAAAAGACTCCTTTCTTTCGCGGCTCTTGCAGTAGTTATGACAACTCTGTGTGCTTGCGGCGGGGAAAATGTTATGTCCGTAAAGGAAAAACATATTCGTATGAAAAAGGATGAAAGCTATACTATAAAGGTGAAACAGTCTAAAGAAGAAGAACTTACTTGGTCTAGTAAGGATGAATCCGTGGCTGTTGTTTCTCCTGAAGGAACCATTTCCGCTGTTGACAGCGGTATTACGGTTGTTACTGCTCGTGGAGAAAAATCATACGTACATGTTGGCGTAATTGTTGAAGGAAACGGCGACTATATTGATAAGGACGGAAAACTCGTTCGTGTGCGTAATGAGAAGTCAGATATTACAGAAATTGTAGTCGGAGTTCAGGCCGGTGGCAAGAGCGACGTAACCCTTGGCGTTGGAAAGAGTTATCAGCTTGTTGCGTACAAAACACCTTCCGATTCTAAAGACGAAGTTGAGTGGGAATCTAACAAAACTGATGTAGCCCGTGTTGATAAAAACGGCAAACTTCAGGTAGTTGGCAAGGGTACAGCCATCATTTCCGCATATGCTCCGAACAACGTAAAAGGCGAACTTATAGTGCGTTGCAAGTGATAAGACGGTGGCGGGAAAGCACACTATATATTGTGGCGTAAATTTGCAATAAAACTAAAACAAAAATATTACAAAAATATTTCGTCAAAACTAACAAAAAACAATATAAACATTTGGATAAAAATTTAACAACAAATTTATCAAAAACACTTGAATTTTTGCTCGTTTAGGAGTATAATTCTAAATGTATAATTGATTTGGGGGAATTTTACCCTCGCATACATAATTTTAGGAAATTAATTTAATTTAAATTTATTTTATAGAGGAGGAAAACGAAATGAAAAAATTCATGAAGGCAATTGCTTTCGCAACAGTAATGTGTCTCGTTCTCTCAACAGCAGCTTTCGCAGCAGTTGAAGTTACAGACTACGCAACAAAGGCTGTTAAGATTACTGTTGAAGGTGTTCAGAAGGGTGAACAGGTAGCTCTCATCGTTGCAGAAGCTGGTGCTGAAGACCTTAACAAGGACACAATCGTTTTTGTTGATCAGAAGGCAGCAGGTAACTCAACAGCAGTATTCAATGCAACTTTGACTGGTGTTGAAGCAATCGACGTTTACGCTGGTTTCGCTTCTAACTCAAAAGGTACTGCAGTTCTCGTTGCAGAAGATGTTGCACTTACAGAGGAAGAAGAAGAAGTTACAATCACTGTAACATTGGCTGACGTAGAAATCGTTGACGACATCACAGAAACAGCAGCAAATGCAGAACTTGGCTACGTTGCACACAAAGCTGACGAAGGCACAAAGGGTGCAGTTGTTAAGTTTGAACTTAACGTAGCAAATGCAACAGAAACAGATGAAATCGCTGGTATGTTCTGGGGCTTCATTGTAAAAGCTGATGGCGCAGACGTAACAGAAGAAAAGTTTGTTAGAGCTGATCAGAATATTGTTGATGCTATCAACGATGGTATTATTGATGGTGCTATCGAAATCGCAGCAGCATTCGAAAGCACAGGCTACACAGTTGAAGATGCATACGCAGTTCTCAGTGTAAACGGCGAAGACGTTGAACTCGTAGAAGAATAATTTTCAGGAGGTAATTAATGATGAAAAAGTATAACACACCCGAAATCGTTACATTAGCTCTTGATGTAGTTGATGTAATCGAAACAAGTGCTGCAGCAGACGTTGCTACAATGTATGCGCAGATTAACTTCCAGCAGGCAAGTGTTCAGACAATCACAGAGTCAATTGACGATATGCAGGACACATGGTCTTGGTAATCGATTAGATTATTTCAGAGCTAATAAAAAGGTACAGAGATTTCCTCTGTACCTTTTTTGTTGTATGAGAAATTGTGTGCTTCTTCGCGCGTGAAATTTGCCGGCTTTGAATTTATCTCAGATGCGAAACAGGTGAATCGGCACGTTTTGTTTTTGTTTATCTTTCACTAAAAAAATGATGGTTTTTGGAATAAATAATACTTGCAATATCCCTTGGAATGTAGTATAATTTTATATGTATAGATAGTGGTGGTATTGTAGCCATTATATACATAATTTTGTGAATAAAATTTGATATATATATAGGGAGGAAAACAAAATGAAAAAGTTCGTGAAAGCGATTGCTTTTATCACGGTGATGTGTCTCGCGCTTTCAACTGTGGCTTTTGCTGAAGCTGAAGTTACAGACTATACAGCAAAGAAAGTTACTATCACAGTTAAAGATGTTCAGAAGGGTGAGCAGGTTGCAATCATCATCACAAAGGGTGATACTACCGAATTTACAACTGAAACAATCCTTTTTATTGACCAGAAAGCTGCAGAGTCAAATACAGCAGTGTTTGAAGCTGAAATCACAGATACTTCTGTAAAAAATATTGACATTTATGCAGGTTATGACTCAAACTCATCTCAGACAGCAGTTCAGGTTGGTACTGACATCCCGATATCTCTTGAAACAAAGCTCACATTGGTAGCTGCACAGGTCATCGATGATGTTACTAAGCAGGAAAACTACGATGAGGAAGCAATGAAAAAGGTAGACGAAGGTACAAAGGGTTCTGTTGTATACCTTAAGATTAATCTGACAAACGTTGCAATAGGTGACCTTACAAAGATGTACTGGGCATTCCATGTTACAAACAATGAGACAGGCATAGCTGATACAAAGTATTCAGTAGGTGATGCTAAGAGTCTTGGCCTTGGAACTGTTGTTACCGGTGATGTTGAACTCGCAGCTGCATTTGAAAGCACAGGTTATACTGTAAACGCTGCAAATGCTATCTTCCAGATTAGAGGCGAAGATGTTCATACAGCAGAAGACGAACGTCTCGAAGAAATTAAAGGCGATAAAGTAGAAAAATAATTGTCAGGAGGTAATTGTTAATGAAAAAGTACAGCACACCCGAAATTCTTACATTAGCTCTTGATGTAGTTGATGTAATCGAAACAAGCGCTGCTCAGGATGTTGCTACAATGTATGCACAGATCAACTTCCAGCAGGCAAGTGTTCAGACAATCACAGAGTCAATTGACGACATGCAGGACACATGGTCTTGGTAATCGGTTAGATTAAAAAACCAATAAAAGGTACGGAATGAAGAAAGTTCCGTACCTTTTTTATTTCCGAATATAATAACACAAAAAGCGGCGTTCAGAAAGGGACTATTTTTTGGATGCTTCGCAGTTTTAGAATAGAAATTTTTCGTTTAAGACAAGAAATAAAAATGGCGGAATACTTTCGTATTTCGCCATTTTTTGCGTTATAAAAGATTTGAATGTTTTTCGCGAATAGTGTTAGTATCATCAAATTTTGCTAAAACGCGAAAGGGATAAAGCCGCACGCTTCTTAATTACATAAAAATTTGTGTATTCTCATCGCCAGCAATATTTACCGATTTGAAATTCAGTAGAGACGCGACGTGGGTAAAGCGGCACGCTTCTTAATTACATAAAAATTTGTGTATTCTCATCGCGAGCAATATTTACCGATTTGAAATTCAGTAGGGACGCGACGTGGGTAAAGCGGCACGCTTTATTCATAAATGGGGAACTTTTCGCAAAGAGCGATAACTTCTTTTGTAATCTGTTCTTTGCTGTTTTCAAAATCAGTAGCAACAAGCTTCATCCATTTTGCAATCTTCTTCATTTCTTCTTCCTTGAAACCGCGTGATGTAACCGCAGGAGCACCTACACGGATACCGCTTGTTACGAAAGGACTCTGCTTATCATTGGGGATTGCGTTCTTGTTAACAGTAATATGAACCTCGTCAAGACGGTGTTCCATTTCCTTACCTGTAAGGTCAAAGGGGCAAAGGTCAATAAGCATAAGATGGTTGTCAGTTCCGTCAGAAACAACGTTGAAACCTTCTTCTTTAAGAGCCTCGCAAAGGACGTTTGCGTTCTTCACAATCTGCTTCTGATATTCCTTGAATTCATCTGTAAGAGCTTCGCCGAAAGCAACCGCCTTTGCAGCGATAATATGCATAAGAGGGCCGCCCTGAGTACCGGGGAATACAGCCTTATCAATCTGCTTTGCAAGCTCTTCCTTACAAAGGATAAGACCGCCACGAGGACCGCGAAGAGTCTTGTGAGTAGTTGTTGTAACAACGTCGGCATAGGGGACGGGGCTCGGGTGAATACCTGCAGCAACAAGACCTGCAATATGAGCCATATCTACCATAAGGTATGCACCAACTTCGTCAGCAACCTCACGGAATTTTGCAAAATCAATAGTTCTTGAATATGCGCTTGCACCTGCTACGATAAGCTTGGGCTTGCACTGGAGAGCAATTTCGCGCATCTTGTCATAATCAATTTTACCTGTTTCATCATCAACACCATAGGGAACGATGTTGAAATACTTACCGCTGATGTTAACGGGAGAACCGTGTGAAAGATGACCACCGTGTGCAAGATTCATACCCATAACTGTATCGCCGGGCTGTACAAGAGCGAAGAATACTGCAAGGTTTGCGTTAGCACCGCTATGAGGCTGAACGTTTGCATGTTCTGCACCGAAAAGCTTTTTAGCACGTTCGATGGCGATAGTTTCAACTTCGTCTACATGGATACAACCGCCGTAGTAACGCTTGCCGCTATAACCCTCAGCGTACTTATTTGTAAGTACTGTTCCTGCAGCAAGAAGCACTGCCTTTGAAACAATGTTTTCTGAAGCGATAAGTTCAATGTTATGCTGCTGACGAGTAAGTTCTCGGTTACAAGCTGCAAAAACTTCGCTGTCAAAACTCTGAAGTTCATCAAAAAAGTTCATATAAATTCTCCTTTTGTAAAAAATAAAATTCTTCCTTAATTATATTATATACCTGTTCAGCACATTTTTCAATAACAAAACAAAAAAAACCGGTGGAATTTCCACCGGGTTTTAATTTTTGAAAGAAATTATTTCATCATTGAAGCAACTTCATCAGCGAAGTTTTCTTCTTTCTTTTCAAGACCTTCGCCCTTTTCAAAACGAACGAAGTTTATAAGCTTAACGCCCTTTGATTCAAGGTACTTACCAACCTTCTGGTCGTTGTCCTTAACGAATTCCTGCTGAAGAAGGCAGTTCTGTTCGTAGAACTTGTTGATCTTACCGATCATCATCTTTTCGATGATTGCATCGGGCTTAGAAGCCATCTTAGGATCTTCCTTGATCTGAGCCATAAGGATACCCTTTTCCTTTTCAAGGTCTTCTGCAGGAACAGTTTCCTGAGTAAGGTAGAGGGGGTTGATAGCTGCAATCTGCATAGCTGCATCTCTTGCTGCTTCGTAAGCTTCTTCATTAGCGAGGCTACCTTCAGCTTCTACGAGAACACCGATTCTGCCACCGCCGTGTGTGTATGTGCAAACATTACCTTCGATTCTTGCAAATCTTCTGAGGTTCATGTTTTCGCCAATCTTAGCGATAAGTGCTGTAAGAGCGTCGCCAACATTACCTTCTGCGCCGTAGGGAAGAGCCTTAAGTGCATCAACGTCAGCAGGATTTTCTGCTGCAACGATTTCTGCAACCTTAGAAACGAATCCCTGGAACTCATCGTTCTTTGCAACGAAGTCTGTTTCTGAGTTAACTTCTACAAGTACGCCAACCTTCTTATCGTCTGTAACGTAAGCTTTAACGATACCTTCAGAAGCGATTCTGCTTGATTTCTTAGCTGCTGTAGCAAGACCCTTTTCGCGAAGGAAGTCAATAGCCTTTTCCATATCGCCGTTTGTTTCTGAAAGAGCCTTTTTGCAGTCCATCATACCGCAACCTGTTTTTTCTCTTAATTCTTTAACGTCCTGAGCTGTGAAATTCATAATAACAATCCTTTCGTGAAATTATTCGAGTGTGATATCGATTTCTTCTTCTGCAGGAGCTTCTGCCTTACCTTCACGGCCTTCAACAATAGCGTTAGCGATTGTTGAAACAACAAGCTTAACTGCACGGATAGCATCGTCGTTACCGGGGATAACGTAGTCAACGTCCTCGGGATCACAGTTTGTATCAACGATAGCAACGATCGGGATATTGAGCTTCTTAGCTTCAGCGATAGCGATTCTTTCTTTTCTGGGGTCTACGATAAAGATTGCTGCAGGAGCCTTCTTCATATCCTTGATACCGCCAAGGTACTTTTCAAGCTTTTCCATTTCACCGCGAAGGCCGATAACTTCCTTCTTGGGAAGGAGATCAAATGTACCGTCTTCTTCCATCTTGTGAAGCTGAGCGAGTCTTTCGATTCTCTTCTTGATTGTCTTAAAGTTTGTGAGCATACCGCCGAGCCATCTTGCATCAACATAATGCATACCTACGCGGATAGCTTCTTCCTTGATTGTTTCCTGAGCCTGCTTCTTTGTACCAACAAAGAGGATTTCGCCGCCGTCTGCTGCAACAGAGCGGATGAAATCGTAAGCTTCCTCAATCTTCTTAACTGTTTTCTGAAGGTCGATGATGTAGATACCGTTACGTTCTGTAAAGATATATTCCGCCATCTTGGGGTTCCATCTTCTTGTCTGGTGACCGAAGTGAACACCTGCCTCCAAAAGCTGCTTCATAGCAATAACTGACATGTAAAACACCTCCAATTATTTTAGTTTTTTACCACCGCGCCCATGTCAAAAGCGATGCGGCAGCACCTCCACCACCGTCAATATGTACGCCAACCTTCCTATTATATATGGAAGGCACAAGGCGTCACTCAGGCAGTGTGCGTATTTTTGTGCCATATTATGATACCACAAACATTTACCAATTGCAAGTCTTTTTTGCAGAAAATTTACAAGAAAACAGATAAAAAGTATTGACATATGATAAAAGAGAGTGTATACTGTAATAGTTGTAAAGTTCAAACGCTTTACAACAACGCTAAAAAATGACAATTTCTTGCGAAAAGGAGGGGCCTTTAATGGAAAAAAATCTGATTTATACAGAACTTCTTGACATTTACAAAGGACTTCTTACCGATAAGCAGGCAGAGGCTATGGAATATTACTACGACAGCGACTACTCACTCGGCGAAATTTCCGAACTTATGGATATTTCACGTCAGGGTGTGCGCGACTTTATTAAAAGAGGGGAAGCGACAATCTCCGAAATGGAAGAAAAGCTTCAGCTGGTTAGTCTTTTCCATACTTTAAATGAAATTGAAGAATTGACAAACCTTCTTAAGGCAACAAACAAGAGACTTTCAAACAGCAGGGATATAAATTCTCTTGCGGACGAAATTCTCGACAAGGTGCACAGTATTAAAGGAGAAGAGTAATGGCATTTGAATCTTTAGGCGAAAAGCTTCAGGAAACCTTTAAGAAACTGCGTGGACAGGGTGTTGTATCTGAAAAAGATGTAAAAGCCGCTATGCGCGAAGTACGTTTTGCCTTGCTCGAGGCTGACGTAGGGTACAAAGTTGTTAAAGAGTTTGAGAAGCGTGTATTTGAAAAAGCAACCGGTAGTGAGGTTCTTGAGAGTCTTACCGCAGGTCAGCAGATAATTAAAATAGTTCGTGACGAGCTTACATGGCTTATGGGTGGTGCGCAGGCAAAGCTTGCCGTATCTTCAAAAGCTCCTACGGTGTATATGCTCGTTGGTCTTCAGGGTGCAGGTAAAACCACCACCGCGGCAAAACTTGGCGGTGTGCTTAAAAAACAGGGTAAACGCCCCATGCTTGCAGGTTGTGACGTTCAGCGTCCCGCCGCTATAAAACAGCTTCAGGTTGTCGGCGAGCAGATGGGAATTGAAGTTTACGCGGATTTTGAAACCAAAAACCCTGTTAAGATTGCGCTTGATGCGGTGAAAAATTGCGACACATCGCGTTTTGATACCGTTATTATAGATACAGCAGGTCGTCTCCATGTTGACGAAGCGCTGATGAATGAACTTAAGGAAATAAAAGGCGAAGTTCATCCGACAGAAATCTTGCTTGTTGTTGACTCAATGACAGGTCAGGACGCAGTAAATGTTGCGGCAAGCTTTGACGAAATGCTCGGAATTGACGGCATCATCCTTACAAAACTTGATGGTGACACCCGTGGCGGTGCGGCGCTCAGCGTTCGTGCTACAACAGGTAAAAACATAAAGTTTGTCGGTATGGGTGAAAAGCTTACAGACCTTGAACCCTTCTATCCCGACAGAATGGCGTCAAGAATTCTCGGTATGGGCGATATGCTCTCGCTGATTGACAAGGCGCAGGAGGCTTTCGACGAAAAGAAGGCTCTTGAACTTGAAAAGAAGCTTAAGGAACAGAAATTCGACCTTAACGATTACCTTGAACAGTTGCAGTCTATGAAGAATATGGGCTCGCTCGAAAGTATTTTGAAGATGATTCCCGGTGTCGGAAACAAACTTAACGGTGTCAAACTTGACGATAAGCAGTTTGTACGCACGGAAGCAATCATCCGTTCTATGACGATAAAAGAACGCGAGAATCCAGAAATCATAAACGGCAGTCGCAGAAAAAGAATTGCCGATGGTTGCGGACTTGGAGTTCAGGATGTAAACTTGTTCTTAAAGCAGTTTAAGGAAATGCAAAAAATGATGAAAATGTTCTCTGATCCCAAAAAGATGAAGAGAATGAGATTTCCTTTTTGATTTTAATTAATTTTAATTATATAAATTTTTTATGAGGTGAAAGAAATGGCAGTAAAAATCAGACTTAGAAGAATGGGCGCAAAGAAGGCTCCCTATTACCGTGTAGTAGTAGCAGATTCTCGTTATCCCCGTGATGGCAGATTCATCGAGGAAGTAGGTACTTACAATCCTCTTACAGAGCCCTCTGTATTCACAGTTGACGGCGACAAGGTTAAGCAGTGGATTGCTAACGGTGCTCAGCCCACAGATACAGTTAAGAGCCTTCTCAAGAAGAACGGTATCATTGACTAATAGGAGCTTAGTGATATCATGAAGGAACTTCTTGAAGCAATCGTAAAACCCCTTGTTCAGTTCCCCGATGAAGTTAATGTAACTCTTACAGATCGTGAAGAATCACAGCTCCTTGAGCTTCGTGTTAATCCTTCCGATATGGGTAAAGTAATCGGCAAGCAGGGAAGAATTGCAAAAGCAATCAGAACTGTTATGCGTGCTGCATCCGGTAAAAATGGTAAGAAAGTTATCGTTGACATCGTAGAAGACTGATAATTAAAAATCCCGACCTTTCAAGGTCGGGATTTTTTTATGCGGAATTCAGAATGCGGAGTTCGGAATTATTTTTCAAAACTGTTATAAAAAACAGTTTCATCCATATCTCTATATGTGCTGTGGAATTCGTGTGGCTCGCAATCGGGCGCGGGATAACCCATAACAAGGATTGCTACGGGAACAATATTTTCGGGAAGACTGAATTCCTCGCGCACTTTTGCAGGGTTAAAATGCATTACCCAAGTACTGCCGACACCTTCGTTTTCTGCGGCAAGCATCATGTGTGTTGTAACGATACTTGCATCAACCATGCCACTTGTTTCACCGTCGTACTTTCTTGACCAACATTCATCCTTGTTATAACAAATAAGGAAAGCGCAGTTTGTGCCGAAGTGTGCACGAGTGCAATTCTGCAACTTTTCAATCGCTTCGGGTGTGTTTATAACAAGAATTCTCTGCGGCTGAAAATTGCACGCAGTAGGTGCAAGATGCGCCGCCTCTAAAATTTTGTCTATTGCTTCTTTTTTTACGGGTTCATCGGTAAAAGAACGCACCGAAAAGCGTTTTTTAATAAGCTGTGAATATTCCATAGTAACCTCCAAAATCAGTATTTATATTTGGGTTTCATTTTTTTAAGAAATGCTAAAACTACCAATAGTGACATTGCTTCCGCCAATATTACTGCAAACCATATTCCGTCAAGACCGAATAATACCGGAAGGACAAGTATTGACACAACCTGAAAGAGAAGAGTTCTTAAAAATGATATAATTGCCGAAACAAGACCGTCGTTAAGCGCCGTAAAGAATGACGAACCGAATATGTTGAAGCCTACAAGCAGGTAAGAGAAACAGTAAATCGAAAATCCTCTTACGGTCAGTTCTAAAAGCTCCTTGTCATATCCTACAAAAATATCTGAAAGAGTTCTTGCAAGAAGAAGTGAAATCAATGTCATAAAGACAGAAACGGTAAAAATTATTACGATACTCATCTTGCGTAGCTTTTTCAGTTCATCATAATTGTTTGCACCGTAATGGAAACTTATAATCGGTGCACTTCCTACACTAAAACCGATAAATGCCGATACAAATACAAATCCGACATACATTATAACGCCGTATGCCGCAACGCCATCCTCACCGGCAACCTTCATCAACTGGAAATTATAAAGCATTGTGACAATTGACATTGAAATATTGGTCATCATTTCGCTACTGCCGTTTGTACACGATTTTATAAGGTCGCGCATATTTACTTTCGCCTTTGCAAGTCGGAGCGGAGACGTTTTTGAAAAAGCGAAATAGAACAAGGGGACAAGTCCGCCTACAAGCTGACTTGTTGCCGTTGCAATCGCGGCACCTGCAAGTCCCCACTTGAAAACCGCAATAAAAAGTGCGTCAAGGATCATATTTGTTACCCCTGCGCCAACAGTAACCCACATTGCAAGCTGTGGCTTTTCGGCAACAATGAAAAATGACTGAAATTCATTTTGCAGTATAAATGCAAACATAGCGGGAAGCAGAATACTTCCGTAAAGAACACAGTCAGAAAGCATCTGTCCGCGAGCACCGAGCGCGTGGGCAATGGGCTTTATAAAAAACGCGCCCAGAATTGAAGCGATAAGGCTGAAAATAAGCGAAACATAAATAAGCATCGAGAACGTCTTATTTGCTTTTTCTTTTTTTCCTTCGCCTAAATACCTCGCAACAAGTGCACTTCCGCCCGTGCCGATCATAAATCCGAGTCCGCCTAAAATAAGAAAAACAGGCATAATCAGATTTATTGCGGCAAATGGTGTTTTACCTGCGAAATTCGAAACAAAAACTCCGTCAACAACGCCGTAAATAGATGTAAAAATAAGCATTATTACCGACGGAATGGTAAATTTTATAAGTTTTTTATATGTAAAACTGTCTGATAGTTGAATTTTCATGATTTATCTCCTTTACAGTCTGCCATTATAACATAAATAAAAATAAAAGGCAAGTGATTGACACTTGCCTTTTGTCAGCTTTTTGAAATCTCGTCTGTGAATATATCTGCAATTTCCTGTGCGTATTCGCGCGAAAAAGAATGGCCGATTACATTTATAACAGACTCTGTACGTTTCGGGACAACGATTGCCCAACCGTTATCGAAAGTGACTTTTATTGAATCGTGCGTTTCATCGCCCTTTACGTTGTGCTTTTTACACAACTCGCGAAGTACCTTTTCCTGATTTGAAACTGCACAGCCAACATTCATTGAAACGGTATGCGTCGTGGGAATTTCTCTCTGCAATGCCTCGATGGTGGTATTTTGCGTGTGAAGAAAATCAAGCAGGAGAATGATCGCCCCCACGGCATCAAACTGATATATAAATTGCTGAAGATAAGAATTGTGCGTGCTTTTTGAAAGCTCGTTCATAAGACAGGGAGGACTCACATTTGTGCGGCAGATTTCACTTTCGTATTTTTGTGCCATAATCTCAATACTGTCAGGGGCAGAGAGCGGAACAAAAACCTTGGTTTTTTGAAAAGTTTTCATAATTATAAGTGACACAAGCGCGTAGTAGTCGAACGACGAAAGAGCTTCGCCCGAATTTTTTACAATCGAAAGTTTTTCGCACTTATAGTCGCAAACTGCACCGAAATCATAATTTCCTGATTTTATGAGTGCAGAAAGTTCATCGCCTTTTTTATCGGTGAAAACAAATTCACATTTAAGGTCATTTGCGGCACTTTTGAGTAACTCCTGCGCCCACAGGTTAGGACAATTGATAAGAAGTTTTGCGCCGAGAGGCTTCCCGGAAGTGGAATTTATAAGATGCTTCAGGTAGTAAAGCTTGTATTCAAAGAGGTAATCCGACTCTGAAATGTTTTGCGCGCTTTCGCGTTTTGCCTCTCCGCTTTCCACAATTTCCGAAAGCTTTTGAAGCTCCTCGCTTTCAATGTCCGCACCAAGAGAATTCATTATATCAAGACTTGCGCAGAAGTTCCCGTCGCTACTGTATCCGCTTAATGCGATTCCGCCGTCAAGCGAGTAAAAGCGAACGGCGCTTCTTGTGATGGGGAGGGGTTGCTCTCCTAAATCGTATGCCTTACCGCCACCTGATAAAACACCTGAAATAAGCGCGTTTTTTATCATGGAGCTTCCCGTAAAACCACCATCCGAAATCGCAATTTTCCTGCCGAGGGCAGATACGACACTTCTTCCTAATGTTGCGGCAAATTCAGGAGTTATCTCGTGGTTTATAATACCGCTTGCACTACCGTCCTCAAACATAGAGCGCAGGGATGATTTTTCCCATATCACATTTTCGCAGATGTTACTTTCGTCCTCGATATACTTCTCGGGCCAGATGTGAACTCCACTACGGATAGTACAATGCTTACCGATTTTTGTGCCGAAACCTATTACACTACCCTCGTAAGCGGCGCTTTCAAAGCCTATATTTGTGTTTTTGCATAAAATACTGCCTCGCAGAGCACTGCCCTCGTGAATGGTGCAATTATCCATTATAATACTTCTTTTTACAGAGGCAAAGCATTCCACATTCACGCTTTCCCCTATCTGTGAATAAGCCTCAATGCGCGCCCCTTTTGATATAAAGCTGTCCTTTCCGATATATACGGGAGGAACGATTACGCTTCCTTGCATAACGGTAGCGTTTTCATCAATCCACACGGAGGGAGCTTTTTCGTCGCAGGGAAAGGGGAGGGAAATTTTCTTGTCCATAAAATCACGACTGCAGCGGTGGTAACTTTCAAAATCGGATATGGTTTTGATATAGCAGGAGGCAGGGTAGGAATATACGGGTGCAGAAATGCAAAGTTTTTCGGTAAGTGATAAAATGTCCTTGCAATCAGGAAAAGCCGTGCCCTTGGGAACAATCATAATTCCCGTAAACAAACTGCCCGACGGATGTGCAAAATCGATGCACCTTTTGTAACTTGTAACACGAAGCGAGCTGTCGGCCACAACGTACCCGAATCCGCTTTCACCCTCGCACGATTTTGTGACGATAAGGGGAGAGGAATCGAACGCATTTACAAGCGATGTTATATCAATATCCGTCAAAACGCAGTCGCTTATTAAAAGTGTGTCATCTTCGGCAAAAAAATCATTAAGGCTTTTTTCTGATTCGACCGAGATTTTCATATCGGGAATTTTTACCGAGGAAAAATGCTTTTTTATTTCTTCCGCCAGGTAGTTGGTATGAATTATCACATCGTCAATTTGGTGACGGTGCAAGAGCCTTGCGGTATGCTCCGCTATTGGGCGTCCCATTATCGGGAGCATCGAGACGGGCAGAGAGCAAGTAGCAGGGCGGAGTCTATTTCCCTCGCCCGAGGAAACTATTACGGCTTTCAATATAAACACTCCTTATTTTTCGGAAATTTGCAAAACAATTTCATTTTCATCGGTCACACTTAAAAAACTGACCTCTTTATAGCTTTTTATGTTATACTTCGAAAGTTTTTTCTGAAGCCATTTTTCATCTAATCCTGCGCCTTTAAGGTTTTCCTCGCGCAGAACACCGTCCGAAATAATTGTGTGCGGAACATGGGTTTGCTCGGGATAAATACCCAAATCGCTGCATATAACGGGACGCTCGGATTCTACGGGAATTATGGAAAGCTGGCCGTTAGTTTCGATAATGGCACTGTCAATCTGCGAGATTGAACTGTATCCTGCAAGGCGAAGCTGCTCCATAACATCGTCTACGCATATGCGTAGTTTTTTGAGCGTTTTCATCATGATTTTTCCGTCTTTTATTATCTGTACTGGCGAGCCTGTAATAAGTCTGCGCATGAACTCACTTTTTATAACTAAAACGGAAAACAAAAGTTCCAACAGTACAAGCGCAATGATAGGGAGGATGCCGCGAAATATACTGACATCTTTTTCGCCAAGCGGAATAGAAGCAAGGTCGGATATCATGAGTGCAACTACAAATTCTGATGGTTGCAATTCACCCAGCTGTCTTTTGCCCATAATCCTCATTGCTGTAACAACGCATAAATATAATATTATCGTACGAAAAAACAGAGTCAAACAAATACACTCCTTTGTAGAGTAGTATCTCAAAAACAAAAAAAGAAATTCCCGATTCGGGAATTTCTTTTTTGTTTTGTGCCGCTAAAATATAAAACTTGAAATTTTTAAGTGAATTTAGTTCTAATGACTTTTATTGATAAACGTTCTGTGCCGTTTTTCATCCACCTTAGCTTACATCAGTCATATCAATATACAACTTTCCGTTTTCGGCAATAAACTCTTTTCTGCCCTGAAGATTGTCGCCAAGGAGCAAATCGAATGTTTTAGCCATTTTTTCAGGATCTTCGCTTTTTACCTTTATAAGTCTGCGTGTTTCGGGGTTCATGGTGGTCTGCCACATCATATCGGGCTGATTTTCACCAAGACCTTTACTACGCTGAATACTAACACCCTTTTCAGGAAGATTAGCGAGGATTTCAACCTTTTCGCGCTCATTGTAAGCAAAATACGAGTTATCCTTGTGTGTGATTTCAAAAAGCGGTGATTCAGCAATATATACCTTGCCCTCGTCAATCAATGTGGGGACAAGACGATAAAGCATTGTAAGGATAAGTGTACGAATCTGGAAACCGTCGACATCGGCATCGGTACAGATAATAACCTTGTCCCAACGAAGATTATTGATGTCAAACGCATTCATATCCTTATTATGCTTTGTATGAATTTCAACACCGCAACCGAGAACTTTAAGAAGATCGGTTATAATTTCGCTTTTGAAAATCTTTTCAAAATCTGCTTTAAGACAGTTAAGGATTTTTCCGCGTACGGGGATGATTGCCTGAAACTCTGCATCTCTGCCAAGTTTACAGGCACCGAGAGCACTATCACCCTCAACTATATAAAGCTCGCGCTTTTCAACATCTTTTGTTCTGCAATCAACAAACTTCTGCACACGGTTTGTTACATCCATTGTGCCTGTAAGCTTCTTCTTGATGCTTGCGCGTGTCTTTTCGGCAGTTTCACGGCTTCTCTTATTAAGGAGAACCTGATTTGTGATTTTCTCTGCCTCGGGACGGTTTTCAATAAAGAATATTTCAAGATTCTTGCGCAGGAAATCAGTCATCGCTTCCTGAATGAACTTGTTTGTAATACTCTTTTTCGTCTGGTTTTCATAGCTTACAACAGTTGAGAAACAGTTGGTAACCAGAATCAGACTGTCGGAAATATCATTGAATGTAATCTTTGTCTCGTTTTTATTGTATTTGTTGTTCTGCTTAAGATATGAATCAACGGCACTTACGAGAGCGCTTCTTGCCGCCTTGTCAGGCGCACCGCCATGTTCAAGGAAACTTGAGTTATGGTAGTATTCGATAAGCTGAACATCGTTTGAAAATGCAAACGCCGCACTCATCTTAACCTTGTAATCCTTCATATCTTCACGGTCACGACCTGTGCTTTCACCTTCGCAGAAAGCGGTATTTGAAATACGCTTTTCATCTTCGGGACAAAGCTCATTGATATAGTCAACTATACCATTGTCGTAACGGAATTCGTGCTTTATAACTTCGCTTCCGTTATGGTAGTTAAGCTTGAATGTAAGACCAACATTTACAACTGCCTGTCTTTTAAGTGACTCAATGAAGAAATCAATCGGAATGTTTATATCGGTAAATACTTCAAGGTCAGGACGCCACTTTATAGTAGTTCCTGTTGAGCGATACTTCTTTTCCTCTTTAAAAAGTCCGCCTACATTTTCGCCCTTTTCAAAGTAGAGTGTATGCTCATATCCGTCGCGGTTAACCGTGACATTCATATACTCGGCACTGTACTGCGTAGCACAAAGACCAAGACCGTTAAGGCCGATTGCATAGCCGTAGTTTCCGTCCGCTTCCTTGTCGTACTTACCGCCTGCGTAAAGTTCGCAGAAAACAAGTTCCCAGTTGTACTTTTCTTCCTTGGGGTTCCAGTCAAGCGGAATACCGCGACCATAGTCACGGATTTCTACGGACATATCGTTAAAACGGGTTACCTCTATAACCTTGCCGTAGCCTTCCTTGGCTTCGTCAATAGAGTTTGATACTATTTCAAATACGCTGTGCTCGCAACCTTCAAGTCCGTCAGAACCGAAAATAACACCCGGTCTTTTACGAACTCGGTCAGCACCTTTAAGCGCGGTAATACTCTCATTACCGTAGGTTTTCTTCGCCATTTGGATATCCTCCTTGAGCAAGTTTTCAAACTTGCTTCTTGTTTATTTGTTCTGGATTTCTGCTGCCTTAAGAGTATTTTTCATAAGCATAGCAATTGTCATCGGGCCAACGCCGCCGGGAACGGGAGTGATTGCGCTTGCAATTTCGCTTACGCTGTCATAATCAACATCACCGCAAAGTTTTCCGTTTTCGTCGCGATTCATACCAACGTCAATTACAATTGCGCCGTCTTTAACCATATCTGCAGTAATGAATTTTGCCTTGCCTACTGCCGCAACGAGAATGTCTGCACGACGGCAAACTTCTTTAAGATTTTTTGTACGGCTGTGACAGATTGTAACAGTACCGTTCTCGTGAAGAAGAAGCATCGCCTGGGGCTTGCCTACGATGTTGCTTCTGCCGACTACAACACATTCTTTTCCGCATACGTCAATGTTTGTAAGACGGATAAGCTCCATAACACCTGCAGGTGTACAGGGAAGGAAATCAAAATTGCCGATCATAATCTTACCCACGTTTACAGGGTGGAATGCATCAACATCCTTTTCGGGACGGATTGTAAGAAGCACCTTCTCGCTGTCAATGCCCTTGGGAAGGGGAAGCTGTACCAAAATGCCGTTGATTTCCTTTTTGTTGTTGAGTGTATCAATAAGAGCAAGGAGTTCTTCTTCAGTAGTTTCTTCGGGAAGAGCATATTCCTCGGAATAAAATCCACATTCCTCGCATGCCTTCTTTTTATTATTTACATAAACACGGCTTGCACTGTCGTTACCTACGATAATTACAGCAAGTCCGGGGTTAATGCCTTCTGCTTTTAGCTCCTCTGTCTTTTTTCGAAGGTCCTCTTTGATTTTTATTGAGAGTTCCTTTCCGTTTAAAATCTGTGCTGCCATTTTCTTTTCTCCTTTCGGGTTTTATAAGGCAATCCGGACCAAATCCGATAAGGTCGCTTCGTCCTGCCTTGGCAAGTGCTTCTTGCACCAATTTGTAATTTTCTTTTCTCGACGATTGTAAAAGTGCCCTTTGAAGCGCCTTTTCGTGTGCGTCGCGCGGGACATATACTTTCTTCATCGTCCTCGGGTCAAGCCCCGTGTAGAACATCGCCGTTGAGAGCGTTCCCGGTGTGGGATAGAAATCCTGCACCTGCTCGGGACGGATGTTGTTTCTCTTAAGATATACTGCAAGCTCAATAGCATCACGAAGCGTACTTCCGGGATGACTTGACATCAGGTAGGGAACAAGATACTGTTCCTTGCCGATTTCTTTGTTTATATCATAAAATTTCTTGCAGAACTTTTCGTAAACCTTAACACCGGGTTTCCCCATGTAATGAAGGACGTTACTGCTGATATGTTCAGGAGCAACCTTAAGCTGTCCGCTTACATGGTGCTCACAAAGTTCATAGAAAAATTCATCATCCTTATCGGCAATAAGGTAATCGTAACGGATACCGCTACGGATGAAAACTTTTTTAACTTTGGGAAGAGCACGAAGTTTTCGGAGTAGTTCAAGATAATCCTTGTGACTAACCTCGGCATTGGGGCAGACTGACGGATAAAGGCACTGCTTATCACGGCAAGTACCACTTTTAAGCTGTTTTTTACACGCAGGGGCACGGAAATTTGCCGTTGGTCCGCCTACATCATGAATATATCCCTTAAAATCCTTGGCCCATATGAGCTTCTGCGCTTCGGCAAGGATTGATGCCTGACTTCTCGCCTGAACAACTCGTCCCTGATGGAACGTCAGCGCACAGAACGAACAACTGCCGAAACAACCTCTTGACGAGGTGATTGAAAACTTAACTTCTTCAAGTGCGGGAATACCGCCATCTTTATCGTAGGAGGGGTGCCACGCACGCATATAATTAAGGGAATAAACCCTGTCCATTTCTTTTTCTGAAAGAGGCATCGCCTGCGGAAGCTGAACAAGATATTTCTCGCCGTGCTGTTGAACAAGTGTTTTTCCGCGCACCGCGTCCTGTTCATAATACTGCATAGCAGCGGCTCTTGCATACGCCTCTTTATCTTCGCTTACTTTTTCAAACGAGGGGAGAGTGACTGAATTTTTCGGAACCTTGTCCGAAATATAACAAGTACCGTGAAGATTTGTTATACGATTTACGGGGATTCCGTCAGAAAGCTTTTCGGCGATGGTAAGGAGTGTGCGCTCTCCCATGCCGAATACCAGAAGGTCAGCCCCGCTGTCAACCAATATACTGCGACGAACCTTGTCCTGCCAGTAATCGTAATGAGCAAAACGGCGTAAACTTGCCTCCGTACCACCAATGATTACGGGAATATCGCCAAATGCACTGCGCGCCATATTTGAATATACAATAACGCATCTGTCGGGGCGAAGTCCCGATTTACCACCCGGTGAATAAACATCATTACTACGTTTTTTCTTTGATGCGGTATAGTGGTTTACCATTGAATCAATTACGCCACCTGAAATAAGTACACCGAGTCTCGGCTCTCCATAGCAGGTAAGTGCCTCGGGGTCATTTCTGTCGGGTTGTGGGCATATACAAACCCTATATCCGTTTGATTCAAGCAGTCTTGCAAGAAGACTTGTGCCAAACGACGGGTGGTCTACATACGCGTCTCCCGATATAAAAAGGAAGTCGTAATAATCCCAGCCACGCGCGTTCATTTCCGCTTTTGAAATTGGTAAAAATTCACTCTTCATAGTTCTAATCCCTCAATATTACATTATAATATAATGTAGGCTTTTTTTCAAGGAAAATATTTGTTCAAAAGTATTTATGCTGAATTGATTGTGAAAAAATTTTGTAAATGGCTTTACTTCGTCAATATGTTACATAATAGTTAATTCTTATGCATAAAAAGACAAAGAAACCCGTTGAAAATAGCTGGAAAAATATGTAAAATTTATAATGTAAAAAGGCTGAAAAAACTGACGATTGAATTTTAAGTTTTCAGCTTGTAGAATTCATACAGAGGGGAGTGTGGATATGAAAGAGCAAAAATACATAATGCAGAAAGAAACACAGAGCGAAACAGGGGATAAAATATTTCTTTGCTATTTTTTGATAAAAGGAGAAGACAAGCGCTTTGGCATTGGAATCGATATGTACACGCAAAGCGCAAACAGACGAACGGAAAGAGAAAGAAAAAGCATAAACAATGTTTTTGCATCAAAAAGCGAGGCAATTCGTTTTATAAAGATAATTGCACAAGGCCTTGTAACCCCAATCGCTCTTGCAGATATTATTAAGGACAAAAACTTTGAAAATTTGGAAAAAAACACTTGCATTTATAAAAATAGTGTGGTATAGTAGTCGGGTAAAAGGCGGTCCTCTGCATTTCTTTCGTAAGAACGCTTTATTTTTACCGTCATATAGGCGGGTTATGAAAGGAGAGATTTGAGTGGACGTTTTAAAGGCGATTACTCAGGAACAGATCAGAACAGACCTTCCCAAGCTTGAAATCGGTGACTACGTTAAGTTGTACGTAAAGGTTAAGGAAGGCGCAAAGGAAAGACTTCAAATGTTTGAAGGTACCGTTATCTCTAAGAAGCATGGCGGCATCCAGGAAACATTTACTGTAAGACGTCTTTCATACGGTGTCGGCGT
>JAZREK010000105.1:0-14010 GCA_045660765.1 Clostridia bacterium | reverse complement strand
TCAGTTATTTTAATGCTTCTGATTTGCGTGGGTTTATTAACTTCGTGTATAGACACTTCAACGCCTGACGAAGAAGAATCGGTAGAAGCAGATGGATTTGAAACAGAAATCTGGGAAGAAGCGGAAGAAACAGAATCTTCGGATGCTGACGAAGAAATTATCGATGACGAAAATTCCGAGTACTATTCATTGCTTGAGGGTGAATGGGTTATGGTTTCGGGATTTACTGATGGCTGGGAATACACCGCTGAAGAAGTGGATTTTAGCAGCGAAGTTTCTTTTGAAAGAGTTGGAAATAAGCTGATGGCACACTATGTGTTAGGAGAGCAGACCTTCGATGCAGAAGTTGCAATTTTTGAAGGTGACGAACGATATAATCCGGAGGATGCCGAGTGGTGTATAGAATTCCTGTATGAAAATACCGATTTTGAAGACACAGACGAGTTTTACGGTGCTATGGGGGATGAGAATACACTTCATATATCTCATTATTATCCCATGGGACTTCCGGGAGAAGAACCTTTCCCCGGAGCAAACCACAACACATATGTTCGTAAATAAATTGCTGTACAATTTGGGGTTGATTTCCCCGATAGCGGGGAAAATGTCCGAAGGACAAAAGGGGCACGCCTCGGGTAGAGGGGGGCAGTTTTTGTTACGCATTTTGCAAAATAAAACAGCAGGTTTTTTGACCTGCTGTTTTTGTTGTTTTTATTATAATACCTTACCCAAGAAGTCGCGGAGTCTTGGGCTCTTGGGATTACCGAAAATGTTTTCGGGAGTACCGATTTCTTCAATCTTACCGCCGTCCATAAATATAACGCGGTCGGCAACTTCCTTTGCAAATCCCATTTCGTGAGTTACAACCGCCATAGTCATACCTTCGCGGGCAAGCTCTTTCATAACGTCGAGAACTTCGCCGACCATTTCGGGGTCGAGCGCGCTTGTCGGTTCGTCAAAAAGCATTACTTCAGGATTCATAGCAAGAGCACGAACGATGGCAATTCTCTGCTTCTGTCCGCCTGAAAGCTGGCTGGGATACGCATCCGCGCGGTCTTCAAGTCCAACTCTTTTAAGGAGTGCGCGAGCTTCGCTTTCAGCGTCTTCCTTGGATTTGCCAAGAAGCTTCATCGGAGCAAGCGTGATGTTTTTCATAATTGAAAGATGGGGGAAGAGGTTAAACTGCTGAAAAACCATACCCATCTTCTGACGATGAAGATTTATATCGTTTTTCGGATCTGTTATATCTACATCGTTAAAATAAATGTTACCGTCGGTCGGAACTTCAAGAAGGTTCAAAGAACGCAAGAATGTTGACTTACCGCAACCACTGGGACCAATAATAACGATAACCTCGCCACGTTTGATGTCGAGATCAATCCCGTCAAGCGCCTTGACTGTTCCGTCAACAAAGTGCTTCTTAAGACCTTTTACACTGATAATTGAATTAGCGCTCATTCTTACGCAATCTCCTTTCGAGAATATTTACAAGCTTGGTAAAGAAAACTACCAGAACAAGATAAATCGCCGCAACCGCCAAAAGAGGCATAAATGCGGAATACGTTGCAGCACGAATGATGTTACCGCCCATTGTAAGGTCGCGGATAGCAACATAACCTGCAACAGAAGTTTCTTTAAGGAGTACGATAAATTCGTTTGCAAGCGCGGGGAGAACATTCTTGAACGCCTGCGGAATAATTACATACCACATTGTCCACTTGTAGTCAAAACCAAGACTTCTGCCGGCTTCAAACTGACCGGGATCAACGCTCATAATACCGCTTCGCACAATTTCCGCAACATAAGCACCTGAATTTACACCGAACGCGATAATAGCAACCATAACACCGTTACGTGATGTAGCAAAAACTATGTAATACATAATCATAAGCTGAACAACAACGGGTGTACCGCGGATAACGGTAAGGTAAAGTTTGCAGAAAGCGTTAGCAATCCACAAAAAGAACTTTTTTGCACCGCGGGGCATTTCATCCTTCATTTTATCGTAGCTGGAGCGGATAATTGCAATCAGAACACCCAATATAACGCCTAATATAAGCGAGAAAAGCGTAATGAAAAGTGTGTTCTGAAGACCGGTTAAAAGAAATTTCCAACGGTTTTCATCCAAGAAATTTAATGCGAAATCCGCCTTGAAATCGGCTAAAAATGCAGCCATAAAATCACCTCAATAAAAAACAAAAAACGGAGGCGGCTAATACCGCCTCCATCAAATTTTAAACAAAATTATTTGTTGGCTTCTGCAACATAAGCCTTAGCAGGTTCGTTGTCGATGATTACACAGTCAACCTTACCTGTCTTAAGAGCCTGTACAGCTTCGTTACCTGAAGCATACTTCATAACGCGGTCTGCACCGAAGTCATCTTCTGCATAGATATCGCCGGTTGTACCCTTCTGAGTACCTACAAGGTATTTTGCGCCTTCTGCATAGAGGTCGTCAACAGTCTTGATTTTGCTGCCTTCGGGAACGATGATAACCTGAACGCCCTTTGCGTAGCTTGTAGTGAAGTTGATTTTTTCCAATCTGTCTTCAGTAACAGTCATACCTGCCATACCAAAGTCAGCCTTACCTGTCTGAACAGCTGTGATGATAGAATCGAAATCCATATCGTCGATAACAAGCTTCATACCAAGCTTATCAGCGATTGCAGCGGCAAATTCAGCGTCGATACCTACGATAACTTCATTTTCGTAATATTCGTAGGGAGGGAACTGTGCGTTTGTAGCCATGTGGATTTCTTCTTTACCTTCAACATCCTGCTGGAACTTAAGGTCGTGAGCCTTACCTGAAATGTACTTGTCGATGATAGCCTGCTTTGTGCCGTCTTCTTCAAGTTCCTTAAGAGCAGCGTTAACTTTTTCAAGAAGTTCTGCGTTTTCCTTTGCGATACAGATTGCGTAATCTTCTTCAACATATTCTGTGTCGAGGATTGTAAGCTTTGCATCTTTCTTGCTTCCGCAAGCTGCGAATGTAAGCACGCAAAGTGCAAGAACGAGGATAAGTGAAATAAACTTTTTCATTATAAATACCTCCAAAAAATAGTAATTACGATATCATTATAAATAGAAATGCATAAATTTGCAAGCTTTTTTCGTTATTTCTTTAATTTAAGTGTCTTTTCGTACGCTTTTACAACTGCGCTGATACTGTCGGCGCGGAAAGAACCGTCTTCAAGAGCACGAACGCCTTCGATTGTAGTGCCACCGGGAGAACATACATTATCCTTAAGCTCGGCAGGGTGCTTTCCTGATTTCAAAACCATTTCAGCTGCGCCTTTTACTGTTTCAGCCGCGTATGTAAGAGCCTTGTCACGCGGAAGTCCGCACAAAACTGCGCCGTCTGAAAGTGCTTCGATGAATAAATATACAAAAGCAGGGCCGCAACCTGAAAGCGCACTTGCCGCATCAATCAGTTTTTCGTTGATTTTGTCGGTGATGCCCGCAAATTCAAAGATTTTTTCAAAATCTGCAATTTCGCCCTTCGCAATTTCGTCTGTGCAGGAGTAGAGAATAACACCTTTGCCGACTTGTGCGGGAGTATTGGGCATAATTCTTATAATCGGAACAGAGAAGCCAAAAGCTTTCTCGATAGCTTCGATACTGATACCTGCCGCCATGGAAACTATGATAAATCTGTCTTTTCTTTTCTTGAGAACGGGCGCAATCTCCTTGATTGTGTCAAAAATCACCTGAGGCTTAACCCCGAGGAATATGTACTGACAGTTTTCGGCGATTGTTTTGTTGTCCGAGCTGTGAGCTGAAATCTTCTCGGCAAGAGTGTCAGCCTTTTCTTTCATAAAATCAGAAAGAAGTATATATTTTCCGCCGATTGATTTTGCCGCCGCAGAGGCGAGTGCGCCACCCATGTTGCCAGTTCCTATGAAGCCAGCAGTTATCATTTGAATCATCCTTTCTTTGTGTGCGATTATGAAGAAGTAATTTTTTCAACTCTGTTGTTGCGAGTTGTGTGCGGGGACGGGGACATTTTTGTAATCCGAAGGTGTAACAAAAATTGACCTGTCCCCAAACAAGAGGTTAGGGTTTCCAACAAATGGAGCGACGAGCAGAAGAAAACACCCCGTCCCCGCATATGCGCTCGCTTTAACAAAATTTATCTTATCTGGCCGTTACCTTTTATAATATACTTATACACATTCAACTCGCGAAGTCCCATCGGACCACGTGCATGAAGCTTCTGTGTGGAAATACCCATTTCGCAACCGAGACCGAACTCGCCACCGTCGGTAAAACGGGTAGAAGCATTAACATAAACGGACGAACTGTCAACCGCCGCCGTGAAAAGACGTGCATTTTCGTCGTTTTTCGTGATAATGCTTTCGCTGTGCATCGTCGAATGAAGCGAAATATGCTCAATCGCGCCGTTTACGTCATCGACAACTCGCACCGCCATTATATAATCAAGGAATTCTGTGTCGAAATCTTCTTCCCCTGCCTTTTTTGTGCCGAGAATAGCAAACGCCTTTTCGTCGCAACGAAGCTCAACGGGAGCAAGGTTTTTCTCAATTCTCTTATCAACAATTCTCTCTTTAACAAGAGGGAGGAATTTTTCAGCAATATCCTTGTGCACGATAAGACATTCTGCCGCATTACAAACGGAAGGACGGCTTGTTTTCGCGTTTTCGATTATATCAAGAGCCATGGAAAAATCGGCACTCTCGTCAACGAAAATATGGCAGATACCTGTTCCAGTCTGGATGCAGGGAACTTTCGCGTTCTTTATACACGCATCAATAAGTCCCTTGCCACCGCGGGGGATAAGAAGGTCAACATAGCCGACAGCCGTCATAAGCTCGGTCGCGCTCTGCCTTGTTGTGTCATTTACAAGATTTACAAGGTTTTCGGGAAGATTGCACTCGGCAAGTGCTTCACGAAGTGCGTCTACGATAGCCTTTGCGCTGTTATACGCTTCCTTACCACCACGAAGAACGCAGACATTACCGCTTTTAAGAGATAATGCCGCCGCATCGCTTGTGACATTGGGGCGACTTTCGTAAATAATTGCCGCAACACCAATCGGAACGGATGTTTTTTCGATTACAAGTCCGTTTTCACGCTCAACCCTTTCAATTACGTGACCGACAGGGTCGGGAAGTGCCACTACGTCACGAATACCCTGCGCCATAGCGGAAATTCTGTCTGCAGAGAGAGAAAGTCGGTCTATCATAACATCGGAGATGATACCACGCGCGTTTTCAACGTCGATAATGTTTGCCGCAAGGATTTTTTCAGTGTTTTCTATTAACTTGTCTGCCATTTTGGAAAGTGCGCTGTTTTTAGTTTCTGTATCAAGAAGCATTGCTGTTCTTTTTACGGCTTTTGCACCTTCTAATATTTCTATTGTTGTCATATGTTTTGCATCCTTCTTTCTCGATTGGGGTTGATTTCCCCGGTAGCGGGGAAAATGTCCGAAGGACAAAAGGGGCCCGCCGCAGGAAGCGGAGGTCCATTTTTGTTGCACCTTCTCGTTTGGGGACAGGTCCATTTTTTGTGCACCTTCGGATTACAAAAATGTCCCCGTCCCCCATAGTCGCTCTTAACAGCAAACGTGCCGCTTTATAACATTCTTCTCTTACCAACGAATTTAGTGCCGACAGCTTCTCCATCCATAATCTTATAAAGAATTTCGGGAGCATCACCGTCTGCGATAATCATATCAATACCGCCTTCGGTACAAATCTGTGCGGCGCGGAGTTTAGTTGCCATTCCGCCCGTTCCAAGGTCGCTACCCTTGCCACCTGCACACGCGATAATTTCGGGAGTTATTTCGGGAACAACGCTGATAAGCTCTGCATCGGGGTTCGTTCTGGGGTCGCTTGTGTAAAGTCCGTCAATATCGGTTAAAAGAACAAGCAAATCTGCATCACAACTGCGTGCAACAAGTGCGGAAAGTGTATCGTTGTCGCCAACGGAAATTTCTTCTGTTGCAACGGTGTCATTCTCGTTAATAACGGGAAGCGCGCCAAGTTCCAAAAGACGGATTACGGTATTGCGGAAATTCTTACCGCGCTCATTCTTTTCACCGTCCTCAATATCGGGCGATGTCACAAGAATCTGTGCCACCGTATGATTATATTCGGAAAACAGTTTGTCGTATGTATACATCAGCTCGCACTGACCTACTGCTGCCGCCGCCTGTTTGGTGGGCATATCGTCAGGCCTTTTGCCGAGGGAAAGTTTACCCACGCCCATGCCGATAGCACCGGATGAGATGAGAATTACCTCGTTTCCTGCATTTTTAAGGTCGCTTAAAACTTTGCACAAAGATTCTACGTGGCGGATATTGAGATGCCCCGTTGAATGTGCAAGTGTTGATGTTCCTACTTTTACTGCGATACGCATTTTATCAAGTCCTTTACAAAAGCTTAGAAAGTGTACCTTCCATTTCGGCAAGTGTTGTTGCCGAATTTATGTCATTACGAAGCTTTGCCGCTCCGCTGATTCCTTTTATATACCACGATGCGTGTTTTCGCGCTTCGCGGATACCTCTGTATTCGCCCTTAAGCTCGCACAGAAGTGTTATATGCTCTACCGCCATCCTGATTCGTTCTTCGGCGGTGGGGTTGGTAAAAACCTCGCCACAATCGAAATATTCCAAAATCTGCCTGAAAATCCACGGATTACCCTGACTTCCGCGACCAATCATCACGGCGGCAGCACCCGTTTCATCAAGCATGCTTTTTGCATCCTCGGCGCAGAATATATCTCCGTTTGCGATTACGGGAATCGAAACAGCAGAAACTACATCGCGGATGATTTTGCGGTCAGCCTTTCCGCTGTAATACTGCTCACGCGTTCTTCCGTGAACGGTAACGGCACTTGCACCGCAATTTTCGGCAATACGAGCAAGTTCCACCGCGTTTATATGCTCGCTGTCCCAACCGCTACGCATTTTTACGGTGACGGGTTTTGTAGCCTTGTCGCAAATCTGACCGATAATGCGCTCGGCTTTATTAAGGTCGCGCATAAGGGCGCTACCCTCGCCATTTCCTGCAATCTTCGGAGCAGGGCAACCCATATTTATATCGGTAAAAAGCCCATGCTTCTCAACTTCGGGAACGGCGGATGCCATCACGTCGGCGTCGCTTCCGAAAAGCTGTACCGCGGTGGGAAGGGTGTCCGTCTGCATAAGAGTATTCGTTTTTTTGTCGGCGAAGGAAAGCGCCTTCGCGCTGACCATTTCCGTATATGAAAGTCCTGCACCGAAACGGTCACAGATAATACGGAACGCAAGGTCACTCACTCCTGCCATAGGGGCAAGGAATATGTTGTTTTTTAATTCTACGTTACCTATTTTCATTGTACATCAAGTTTCATATCGCCATATGCTATCAGTTTGCTTTTACGCATAAATTCGGAAATTACAAGCGAACATATAGCGGGAAGAACAAAATACATCATAATATTATATATAAGAGCCTGAGAAGTAGGCATAGTCTGACTCATCGTTTCAAACGACATAATCGGGCCGACAAGTCCTGCCGTACCCATACCGCTTCCCGTAGGATTGCTTGTCATTTTGAAAAGCATTGTTGAGATTGGCCCTAAAATAGCACTTGTTATAATCGCGGGAAGCCATATTAAAGGCCTTCTGACAATATTGGGAATCTGAAGCATGCTCGTACCGAGCCCCTGCGACAAAAGACCGCCGAGCTTGTTTTCGCGATAGCTCGCAACGGCGAAACCAATCATATTTGCACAGCAACCAACTGTTGCCGCACCTGCTGCAAGTCCGTCAAGACCGAGCACAATACCAATTGCCGCACTGCTTATCGGAAGGGTTAAAAACATTCCCATAAGAACACTTACGATAATTCCCATAAGGAAAGGCTGCTGATCAACACCCCAGTTAACCCAGTCACCGAGTTCAGCCATAAGCGATGAAATCGGAGGTCCTGCAACAAGCCCTGCGATACTGCCGGCTACTATGCTGACAACGGGAGTTACAAGTATATCAACCTTTGTTTTTCCTGAAACAAGTTTTCCTGCAAGAATACCCACATACGCCGCGATGAATGCGCCGAGTGGTTCGCCGGGAGGTGTGATTGAAAAAGCACCGTTCACAAAAAGTGTCCCTGCAATAATTTTTGCCGCGTATGCGCCGATCATACCGTTTGTAGCGGCACTTACCACAACAAGCGGAGAACCCTTGAACTTATACGCCACGCCGACACCGATGCCTGCACCTGTAAGAAGAGAGGCAACCTTGCCCATGATAAAGAGCGCTTCGCCAAACTTGCCACCGACAAAAAGAGTGCCGATCTGTGACAAAATTGTACCGACAATAAGCGTCGCAAAAAGACCGAGCGCCATACCGCTGAGTCCGTCAATAAAAATGTGGTTTAAGATTTTCTTTAGTGTTTTCACGAAAACATCTCCTTTGAAGATACACGTTCCCATTTTATTACTATGTGCTTATTATATAGGAAAAAAACCCCACATTCAAGCAAAAAAAGGATAAAAACAAAAAAACTATTGAAATTTAATATTTTTGTGCTACAATAAAATTAACATTCTATGAAAAAGAGGTGTACATAATGGCTTACATTATCAATGATGATTGCATCAGCTGTGGTGCATGTGAGGCTGAATGCCCCTGTCAGTGCATTAAGGAAGGCGATGGCAAGTACGTAATCGACGCAGACGCTTGCGTAGAATGTGGTGCTTGTGCTGGCGTATGCCCCGTATCAGCTCCCAATCCTGCTTAATTTTAGCAAACAAACGAACACCCGAAGCCACATCGGTTTCGGGTGTTTAGTCTATTGGTGAATAAAATGGTAAAAGATAACGAAAAAATTGAAGACCTCGGTCTTAAAGGATATAAAGTAATACAGACAAAAGACGGATTCTGCTTCGGTAGTGACGCGGTGCTTTTATCACGATTTGCGAAAATCAAAAAAGGCGCACGCGTGCTCGATATGTGTACAGGCACGGGAATTATCCCCGTTCTTTTATGGGGACTTTGCGACCTTTCGGAAATTGACGCGGTTGAAATAATCCCCGAAGTCAGTGATATGGCACAGCGCACGATGGAAATGAATGGTCTGCAGGACAAAATCCGCGTACATAACGCCGACCTCAAGGATGTAAAAGAGATGTTCGGCGCACACGCGTTTGATGTCGTGACCTGCAATCCGCCGTATATGAATGTCGGTGGCGGTCTTGTAAATCCCAAGGATAAACTTGCGATCGCGCGTCACGAAATTATGTGCACACTTGACGATGTCGTAAAAAGCGCAAACGATGTGTTAAAACCGTGCGGAAAGCTTTTTATGGTTCATCGCGCCGACAGAATGTGCGACGTAATTTCCACATTCCGCAAATATAAAATTGAGCCAAAACGCCTCGCCGTAGTCTATCCGTCTGAGGACAAGGCGGCATCGCTCATTCTTATTGAGGGTGCGCGTGGAGGAAAAGCGCAATTAAAACTTGAAAGCGCAATATTTATGTACGACAAAGACGGAAACTATTTACAGTCATTAAAGTAGGTAATATTATGAACGGAAAATTATACTTATGTGCAACGCCGATAGGAAACTTGGGCGATATAACTTACAGATGTGTCGAGGTTTTGAAGGAAGTTGACCTCATCGCAGCGGAGGATACAAGAAGAACGCTCGGTCTTATCAACCACCTCGGCATTGAGAAACCGCTGACGAGCTATTTTGAACATAATAAAAAGGAAAAGGGAGAATACCTCATCTCCGAAATGAAAAACGGAAAGAACATCGCCCTTGTCAGCGATGCAGGAACTCCTGCGATAAGTGACCCCGGCGAAGACCTTGTGCGTCTTTGTGCCGAGGCGGGAATACAGGTTGTTCCCATTCCCGGTGCGGTTGCAGGGATAAATGCACTTATTTCAAGTGCGCTTCCTACACAGCGCTTTACTTTCGAGGGCTTTCTGACCGTGAATAAAAGAGGAAGACAGGAGCACCTTTCTTCTCTTGAAAACGAAACAAGGACTATGCTCTTTTACGAAGCACCACACAAACTACTCTCCACGCTCCGCGATATGCGTGACCATTTCGGCAACAGAAAAATTGCTCTTTGCCGTGAACTTACAAAAATTCACGAAGAAATTTGCCGTACAACGCTTGACGATGCAATCGCGATGTACGAGGAAAATCCCCCTCGCGGTGAATTTGTGATTGTAATCGACGGCAAAAGCGCCGATGATATTGAAAAGGAAGCGCGCGAAAGTTGGGAAAATATGAGTGTGAGCGACCATGTGGAAATGTATATAAAACAGGGAATTGACGAAAAAGAAGCACTCAAAAAGGTTGCAAAAGACAGAGGAGTATCAAAGCGCGATATATATAATGAGTATAAGGTATAACAAGCTTCGTGCTTGGGGACAGGTCAATTTTTGTTGCACCTACGGATTACAAAAATGTCCCCGTCCCCCCATACCACTTGTATTGACAAATATGTACAAAGCACAGCAATCGTGAAAAAATCCGTGCAAAAGCACGGATTTCTTTTGTTTTTTTGATTTTTGCTTGACATCGGGGAATAATAGTGTTAATATAACAAAAGACAAATGTACACGGGTGGTGGACACATGGAAGAAAGAAAGCTCGTAATCGCAGATTTGTCGGTTCTCCCTCCCGTTTATCACAAGGTTTTACGGGTTAAGGAAATCCTTGAATCGGGCGAAACGAAAAACATAAACGAGGCCTGCGATATGGCAGACGTATCAAGAAGTGCGTATTATAAATATAAGGATTATGTTTTCCCGTTTAATCAGATGCAGGGAATACTGACGCTCCTTATCGCAGTTGTTGATATGAAAGGGGTGCTCAGCTCGCTCCTTACATTTATGAGCGATGCGGGATGCAACATCCTTACAATCAATCAGAATGTTCCCGTAAACGGTGTTGCAAATATTACCGTTACGGTGCAAACGGAAAAAATGATCCTTTCAACCGATAAACTCATATCAGGATTACAGAGTGTCAGCGGTGTCAGAAAGGTGAATATACTAGCAAAACAGTAAGGTGGTATACAAATGAAGAAAATTGCAATCATCGGCTTCGGTGTTGTTGGCTCCGGAGTATACGAAATCGTAAGACAAAATAAAGACATCCTCACTAAAAAAGCGGGGGAAGAAATTGATGTTAAGAAAATTCTTGATATCCGCGATTTTTCTGATCACGAGGAAGCACATCTTTTCACCAAGGATTTCAACGACATCTTAAACGATAACGAAATCGGAATCGTTGTTGAAACAATGGGCGGAATAAAGTTCGCCTATGACTATACAAAGGCACTCCTCGAAAGTGGCAAAAGCGTTGTTACAAGTAATAAAGAACTTGTGGCTGCACACGGTGACGAATTTTTCCGTATTGCCAAGGAAAAGAACGTGCGCTATCTTTACGAAGCAAGCGTTGGCGGTGGTATTCCGATAATCCGTCCCCTTGCAAACGACCTTTCGGCAAACGAAATTGTAAAGGTTTCGGGTATCTTAAACGGTACAACAAACTATATCTTGACCAAGATGTTCAAGGAAAACACATCTTTCGAAGATGCTCTCAAAACTGCGCAGAAGCTCGGCTATGCTGAAAAAGACCCGACAGCCGATGTAGACGGACTTGACGCACAGAGAAAAATTTCAATCCTTATCTCTCTTGTAACAGGCAAGAAGATGGACTGTGCAAATGTCAATGCAAAAGGCATCCGTTCAATTTCTGCAGAAGATGTTGCATACGCCGAGAAAATCGGTTGCACAATAAAGCTTATCGGTTATGGCTTTGTGAAGGATGGCAAGGCAAACGCATCTGTTGAACCTATGCTTATCCCCAAAAATTGCCCTCTTTCAGCGGTTGAAGACGTTTTCAATGCCGTAATGGTAAGAGGTAACATGGTAGACGACGCAATGTTCTACGGCCGTGGCGCAGGTAAAGCACCGACAGCAAGTGCAGTTGTGGGTGACGTTGTTGACATCGTAAGATGCGGCGAATACAACTCCTACTTCACTTGGGGCGAGAGCGACAGCAATTGCGTAATTCCCTACGAAGAAATTTCCGACCGCTTCTTTATCCGCATTGATGCAGATAAAAAGGCGCAGGCAATCGAGATCTTCGGTGCAAAGGAATTTGTTGACGGAGATAAAGATTGTGGCTTCATAACAGAGATAATTACCGTGAAAGAGCTTTCAGAAAAAGCAGAAAAGCTCGGCACAAACGGCATAATTAGAGTATACAGATAAACAGGAGGTAATAAAAGTGGGCTTAATAGTACAGAAATTCGGCGGCAGCAGTGTTGCGGATGCAGAAAGAGTTTTCCGCGTTGCGAACCGCATTGTTGAAACCTATGATGAAGGCAACGACGTTGTAGTTGTCGTTTCAGCACAGGGCGACACAACAGATGACCTTAACGCAAACGCAAAAGAAATCAACACAGGTGCATCAAGACGAGAAATGGACGTTCTCCTTTCAGCAGGCGAGCAGATTTCAATGTCACTTCTTGCAATGGCGATTGAAAAAATCGGCAGACCGGTAGTATCTCTTACCGGCTGGCAGGCAGGTATGTCAACCGACAGCAACTATTCAAAGGCAAGAATTAAAAGAGTAGTCGGCGAAAGAATCCAGCTTGAACTTGACAAAAAGAAAATTGTTATTGTTGCAGGTTTCCAGGGTATCAACAAGTTTGACGATATCACAACACTCGGACGTGGTGGCTCTGATACATCAGCAGTTGCTATCGCAGCGGCTCTCGGTGCTGACCTTTGTCAGATATTCACCGATGTAACGCGTGTATTCACAACAGACCCCCGTATTGAGCCGCAGGCAAAGAAACTCAACGAAATCACATACGACGAAATGCTCGAACTCGCAAGGGCAGGCGCAAATGTTCTTCATAAGCGTAGCGTAGAGCTTGCAAAAAAATTCAATGTAAATATGGAAGTGCTTTCAAGCTTTGTAAAAGAGCCCGGCACTATTGTTAAGGAGGAAAACACTGTGGAAAAAATGTTAATTAGAGGTATTGCCCGCGATAATGATATAGCGAGAATCGCTCTCGTAAATGTTGATGATAAGCCCGGAAAGGCATTCCAGGTATTCTCAATTCTTGCAAAGAAGAAAATCAACGTAGATACAATCTTGCAGTCAATCGGTCGCGACGGCAATAAAGACATCAGCTTCACTGTAGGTGAAGACGATCTTGATGCAGTGCTTAACATAATCAACGAAAACAACGCAATCATCGGTGCTGAAAAGGTTGTTGCTGACAAGAACGTATCAAAGGTTTCTATCGTTGGTGCAGGTATAACATCTAATCCCGGTGTTGCTGCAAAAATGTTCGAAGCACTTTTCGATGCAGGTATCAACATCCAGATGATTTCAACAAGCGAAATCAGAGTAAGTGTTCTTATTGCAAAGGAAGAGGCAGAAAAGGCTATCCGCGCAATCCACAGCAAATTTGAACTTAACTAACAAACTTAAAGCCGTTGTGAAAACAACGGCTTTTTCTTTTTTGCGAAAAACTTTTTACTAATTGCAAAAAGCGACTTTTTGTGCTAAAATATTCCCCGAGGTGACTAATGATGAATAAAAACGAAAAGCTTGCAGAAAAATATTTTACTGATGGTTATAACTGTGCGCAGAGCGTTTTTGCCGCATTCCACGAAGAAATGGGAATGGATGAAAAAACTGCACTCAAGATTTCTTCTGCCTTTGGTGGCGGTATGGGCAGACTGCGTGAGGTTTGCGGTGCCGTAAGCGGTATGTTTATGGTGCTTGGTACACTTTACGGATATGACGACGCGAAAGATGACGAGGCGAAAAAAATTCTTTATACACGCGTGCAGAATTTTGCAAACGAATTCAAGGACGAGTACGGCACAATTATCTGCCGTGAACTTCTGGGTGTTGATGGTGCTCAAAAGCCCACTCCCACTCCCAGAAACCCTGAATTTTATGAAAAGAGACCTTGTACAGCCTTCGTTGTAAGTGCCGCAAGAATTATGTCAGAGTT
>JAZREK010000104.1:0-16556 GCA_045660765.1 Clostridia bacterium | reverse complement strand
TATTGCGAATGGACATCATACGATAACAAGGCGGCTACTGATATGATGCATACAAAGATGTGCGCTGTATCTCACTACCTTGATATGAACGGCAACACAGGCAGAAATGCAGTGTGGTCGTCATCAAGTAACATTGACGGTATTAATTCAAATGCCACAAATGGTAACGACAAGATGCAGACAGGAACTATTGTATCAAATGATGAAGAAATTTACGGTGCAGCGCATAACTATATAAACATCATTCCTGAATATTGTGGTCAGGAAGAGGTTTATAATTTCAGAACCCTTGTAGCAAATATGAGTAAGAACCAGATTGGCCTTATCGAAGCGGGAAAGGCCAATCAAATAAATCCCGATGAGCAGATTGTATATATAGGTACAGAAAATGATGATGTCTTTGAACTGTACTTTTCTCCTTTTGGTGGTGATGTTTTAGCATGGACTGAATCGTATAATCCATATTGTAAATTTGTGCGTAAGTTCAGCAATTCAGATGATTATGTAAACTTAATCTGGAACAGCGCAAACTATGATAAGTCCACATCTATTGTTCTTCAAATGGAGAATATGCTGACAAACACCTTCTTAACGAAGACGCATCCGAACAACAAGATTTACATTAATCTTGAGGACTTTGATGTAGAACCATACAAAAACCTGGTTGTTGGAAAGGATATAGGTCTCAAATCATTTAATAAGTTTGATTTCGGTGCACTTCACAGCAAGGATCTACAGCTTTCTTATTCTGAAAATGGAAAGAGAGAATATGTTTCAATTTTAAGTTCAATCAACATGCATGGCGGGGCAATGAGTTACCAGTCAAATTATGTTCTTATTATAAAAGAAGATAACAACAATGAAGACAGTGTGTTCTTTAATATTGCAGATCAGACAAGCGTGGGAATGGTAGAACATACCTATGGTGAAGAGAAAATATACATTCCGGAAACTAATGAGGATGGATATGTTTACAGGAAATGCGAGCATTGTGATAATACCATAATTGTTGAAACGGTACACAGACCTGGTGAATGGCTTGTAGGAAAGGAATCAACAGATATTCAAAATGGTATTTTATATAAGCAATGTACTGTCTGCAGCAAGGTTCTTTGTGCAAAGGAAGTGACCAATAACGGTGCAGAGGTTATGGTGATGGATTACATCAAATCAGACGCTGGATTTAGTGTTTCATCTGCTGAAGATATTTACGCCATAGATGAAACATTCGCATCTAATCCTAAGACATTTGAAGTTAATTTCTTCTTGCCCAAACTCGTAAGTGGACGTGCAGGTGTTCTTGTCGGCAATTATGACAATTCTACGGCTGAACAAATAAATGTTGAAATTTATACTAACGGCAAGCCGAGATTGTACTACAAGGCAAATAATAAGGCATATACCTATCTGTTTTCAACAGATGTCCGTTCGGACTCCGGCACACACCTTGCAATCACAATTGATGGACTTACAGCAACGCTATACCTGAATGGTGTTGTCAAGGAAACGGTAGAACTCAGATCAGAACTTGCAAATGCTTATTCTAACTATAAAATTGGCGCGGATTGCAGAGCAACTGACCCTCAGTATTTTAAGGGAACCATTTATTCTGTTGCAATGTTCAATGATGTCAGAACAGCAGAAGAAATAGCCGCTGACATGATTTTGGTGCCGGCTGATTCTGAAGGGCTTTTGTTCTCGAAGTATTTTATTGAACCAAGTGATGAACTGGGCAGAATATATACGGATGATATGACTTATGATGGTTCTGCTTGGTCGGGTAATTTAAAGTTATTCTTTGATGGAACAACATATGGTAATGTGTATTTAGCAGTTTATGAAGGCGATAAGCTTGAAAAGATTGTTTCGTATGCTGCAACAACACAAATTCCGGTCAGAATTGAATGCGATGAAGGTCAAACAGTAAAAGTATTCTGGTGGGATTCGGATTTAACGCCAATGAGTAACTTTGCAGAATTGAAATAACCTTTCTGCAAAAAATATTTGACATAACACTTGATTATGGTTAAAAACTTAAAAGAGAAAGAATAAACAGTAAAAATCTCTCTGTTTTTGAGCAGAGAGATTTTTGCTGTTTATTCAAGATAACGACATCTGTCGAATGTATTACTCGCGCAGAAATATCCCAGCAAGTTCTTATGTCAATTTTATTTTATGATTTATATTTTGCCGTAACTTTAATAGAATTACGAGGCTTTTTTGTGCCATGCGCATTTTCCGGTCGCAGTGAAGAAATTCTCGCACGGCATAAAATCAAATATTTGTGACTTGTTTAAGAAGATTGCACAAGTCGTAATTGAAAGTTAAATCCTATGGTTTCTTTGGCTCTGTGCTATAGTATTATACAAATAAGTCCGCCCGAGCCTTCGTTGATAATCCTGGTCAGCGTTTCCTGAAGTTTGCCTCTTGCATCATCAGGCATTTTGGAAAGTTTGCCCTGAAGTCCTTCGTTTACAAGTTCGTGAAGTGACTTGCCGAAAATGTTGGACTCCCATATTTTTGCAGGGTCGCTTTCAAATTCGCTTAAAAGATAATGTACAAGCTCCTCGGACTGTTTTTCGCTTCCAACGATAGGATTTACCTCCGTTTCGATGTCGGCTCTTATAAGGTGAATCGAGGGGGCGCTGGCACGCAATCTTACACCGTAGCGACCTCCCTGACGAATGATTTCCGGCTCGCGAAGAGAAAGCTCCTCAATCCCCGGCGAAACAATTCCGTACCCGGTCTGGCGCACCTGTTGAAGGGCGTTTGCAATCTTGTCATATTCTTTCTTTGCAGTTGAAAGAGAACAGAGCATGGACACAAGCTCCTCATCGTTTGTAATCGGCAATCCCGTCGTTTCGCCTAATATATTATAGAAAAGTCCGTCTGTAGCTTCCGTATGAATAAGTGCGGTTCCTTTGCCGAGTGATATATCGGAAATTCTTGCATTTGAAATATATTCGTTTTCGGAAAGAACGGGAGATACGGCGGCGACGTGGCTTAACTTATGCACATCTTTTATCGCTTTGCGTACAGATTCATATATAGACGTTTTGAGATAGTGGTCATAGGGAAGAGCGTCAATCCAACCGGGCAGGTTGATTCCTAGCTCCTTAAGAGGGAATTCAAACAGAATATTCTGCATAATGGAATTAATATCTTCAAGACGCATATCTGCACACGAAAACAAAAATACAGGAACACCATATTTATCCTCAAGCTCCGCTTTTAATTCCTGCGCACTTTCGCTTTCAGGAAATGCAGAATTAAGAAGAATTATAAACGGCTTATTCATTTGTTTAAGTTCGTTTACAACTCTTTCTTCCGCACTTACATATTCGTAGCGGGGAATATCGCATATAGTTCCGTCGGTAGTAACAACAAGTCCTATTGTGCTATGCTCGCGGATAACTTTATCAGTTCCGATTTCAGCCGCTTTGTCAAATGGAATATCATCCTCAAACCACGGAGTTGTAACCATGCGTGGCTGTCCGTCTTCAGTATGTCCTTGTGCTCCGCTTACACAATAGCCTACACAATCAATCAACCTGACATTAAACGACGCATTGTCAAGCAAATCGATTTTAACGGCTTCATTGGGGATGAATTTTGGTTCAGTAGTCATGATTGTCCGTCCGGCTCCGCTTTGGGGAAGCTCATCAACTGCTCGCGTGCGTATATGTTCGTTTTCAATGTTGGGAAGAACGAGTAAATCCATAAACCTTTTTATAAAGGTAGATTTCCCCGTTCTGACAGGTCCGACAACCCCGATATAGATATCGCCCTGCGTGCGCTCTGCAATGTCGCTATATATCTTGTATTGCTCCATATAAATTCCTCCATACATGTTTTTTGTACATTCTATGACTAGAGTCCGTTCATTATTACAACTAAAAGAAATTGACATTACACCGCGATTGGTTTATAATATTAGTAGTGATTAAATTGGGGGATTATGGCTGAAAAAACGGCGTAATTGCCCGTAAAAATAATATGACAAGTATAAAAACTTTACAGTCATACAGGAGGAAAAACAAATGGTATCAGAAAAAATGTATAAACTTGGAAGTTGTCGCAGTGAAATTCGCGAACTTTTTGAATATGGTCTTAAAAGAAAGGCAGAAATCGGTGCTGAAAACGTATATGATTTCAGTCTTGGCAATCCCAGTGTTCCCGCACCCGAATGTGTTAAGGAAGCGCTTGCTGATTTAGTTCTTAACACAGACCCTGTAACACTTCACGGATATACTTCAGCGCAGGGTGCACCCGATGTTCGTAAGAGCTGTGCAGATTATGTAAATGCTAATTTCGGCACAAATTATACAGGCGATAATTTCTATATGACAGTAGGTGCTGCGGCATCTCTCACAATTTCACTCTCTGCAATCTCGGAAGATAATGCGGAGGTAATTATCCTTGCACCGTTTTTCCCCGAGTACACAGTGTTCATCAATCAGGCAGGTATGACACCTGTTATCGTAAAATGTCGTGAAGAAGATTTCCAGATTGATTTTGATGCTCTTAAAAAAGCGATTAACAAGAATACAAAAGCAGTAATTGTAAATTCTCCCAACAATCCTTCCGGTGTTGTATTTTCAGAAGACACAATCAAGAAACTTGCGACTGTTCTTGCAGAAGCTGAAAAAGAATACGGCAAGGAAATTTACATTATTGCAGATGAACCCTACCGCGAACTTGTTTACACCGAGGGTGTGACAGTTCCTTTCATACCTAATTATTACAACAACACAATCGTTTGCTATTCTTTCAGTAAATCTCTCTCTCTTCCCGGCGAGAGAATCGGTTACGTACTTGTGCCCAATACAGCAAACGATTGGCAGAAGGTTTATTTCGCAGTATGCGGTGCAGGAAGATCACTGGGATTCGTATGTGCACCCAGCCTTTTCCAGCGAATCGTTCCCAAGTGCATAGGTAAGACTGCCGATATATCAATTTACAAGAAAAACCGTGATATTCTTTGTGAAGCCCTTGCAAAATACGGTTATACCGTTGCACAGCCTGACGGTGCATTCTATCTTTTTGTGAAGGCACTTGAAGAAAGTTCAAGAGATTTTTGTGAAAAAGCCAAAAAGTACGATTTGCTTTTAGTACCCGGTGACAGCTTCGGATACCCCGGATACATAAGAATCTCATACTGTGTATCAACTGCAATGATTGAAAAGTCTCTTCCGTCATTTGAGAAGCTTGCAGCAGAGTACAAATAATTATAAAAAGAAGGTTATAAGGTATGCGCCGAATAACTAAAAACAAACTGAAGGTATCTTTACTGATTGTATTAATTGCCGTGTTTGTATGGCATATTATTGCGGCAAACACCACTATATACATCCCGAATTATGAGAAGAAAGATATCTCGGGTATTCTCGACAAAAAAACACTTTCTGCCGATGATTATATGACCATTTACAAGCAGACAGGCGTTTCACCATCTGCTGCAAAAGAGCTGGTTGAAGATGGCGATATTGCAGTGTTGAAGGAATTGAACAAGCTGTATTTTCAAAAGCAGGAAATAGAAAAATCGTTTATTGTGTACCCCGTAACTATTGAGGAAAGAAATAAAGAACAGCTAACCCCGGTTGTAAATCTGAAAAAAGGGGATATTTTGATAACCTTTAACACTCATACTATGGGCTGGAGACACGGTCACTGTGCGATTGTTCTTGACGAAAACTCAAATACTCTCTTGGAACATATGTCAATGGGGGAGGTTTCCTGCACAACTCATTTATATGGCTGGAGGAGTTATCCGTCATTTGTGGTCTTAAGGTATAAGGATGCAGAAATTGCTCAAAAAGCAGCGGAGTATGCCCGCAAAAATCTTTTAGGAGTCCCGTATAATATATTGGCAGGAGTAATAAAGAAAGATAAAACAAACGAGAAAAAAACCTCATCCCATTGTTCTCATATCATATGGCAGGCGTACAAAAGCGCAGGGGTGGACATTGATAAAAACAATGGTATTTTTGTAACCCCGAAAGATATAGCAATGAGTGATGAATTAGAAGTAATACAGATATACGGTGTAAATCCAAAGAAATATTCAGACAGAATCAAAAAGTAGCTTTTCATGGAGGTAAATTATGATTGCAGAAAAAGAAACAAAGTATATGCAGGAACTTGCAAAAAGTTACCCGAACATAAATTCTGCATTGAGCGAAATAATAAACTTGAATGCAATCTTAAATCTTCCCAAGGGAACTGAACATTTTATGAGCGATTTGCATGGTGAACACGTGGCGTTTTCTCATATCAGGAGAAATGCTTCCGGTGTTGTTCGTGCGAAGGTGGATGCTCTTTTTAAAAACACACTTACAAAAAATGAACGTGCAGAACTTTCTACGCTTATTTATTATCCCGAAAACAAACTTGATATGATGATGCAAGATGGCGAAATTGAGGGAGACTGGTACAAAATAACGCTGGGAAGACTTGTTGAAGTATGCCGTTTTGTCAGCAGTAAATATACACGCTCAAAAGTAAGAAAGCACCTTTCTCGTACAGCGCAAGGATATGACTACATAATTGATGAACTTCTGAACAACGACTATGATGCTGTAAATAAAGGTCACTATTACGACAATATATTAAATACAATTATCTCTTTAGGCGCGGCGGATAAATTTGTGATTGCAGTGTGCTCTGCAATCAAGAGCATGATTATAGATCATTTGCATATCGTTGGAGATATTTACGACCGTGGAGCGAGAGCAGACCTTATTGTAGAACAGCTTATGAAGGAAAGCTCAATCGACATTCAATGGGGTAACCACGATGTTTTATGGATGGGCGCAGCGGCAGGGTCAAGAGTTTGTATTGCAACAGTCCTTAATAACTCAATAACATATAAAAATCTTGATGTGGTGGAAATCGGTTATGGAATTTCGCTTCGTCCGTTGTCGCTTTTTGCTAATGATGTATACGCAAAAAGTGATGTTTCAAATTTTATGCCCAAAGGAAACTCTAAAGGCGATATTTTCATAAATGATGACGACTGCCTTGTTGCACGTATGCATAAGGCGATAAGCATAATACAGTTCAAACTTGAAGGTCAGATTATTCTGCGCAATCCTGAATTTTCAATGCAGGAAAGAATGCTCCTTGATAAGATTGATTTTTCTGAAGGTACAGTTCTGATAGAAGGTAGGAAACATCCTTTAAAAGATACTGATTTCCCGACGGTAGATCCCGAAAATCCTTATGAACTTACACCGGGAGAACAGGAGCTTATTACATATTTGAAAAACGCATTTGTCCGTTCTGAAAAATTACAAAATCATATTCGTTTCTTGTTCGAGAAGGGTGAAATATACACAATCTTCAATAAAAATCTCTTGTTCCATGGCGCAATTCCGCTTAATGATGATAAGTCATTTATGGAGTTCTCATTTGCCGGAGGTAAAAAGGGTAGAGAGTTTATGGATTTTTGCGACAGAACAGCGAGAACAGGTTATTTTGCACGAGAGGGAACTTTGGCAAAACAAAAAGGTAAAGACTTTTTGTGGTTCTTGTGGTGCGGAAAAGACTCTCCGCTTTCTGCAAGGAAAAAAACAACAACATTTGAACGCCTTTTGATAGATGATCCTAAAACGTGGGAAGAACCTAAAAACGCTTATTACAGCGCATGGAACGATGCTGATGTTGTTCAAATGATTCTGGAAGAATTTTCTCTGGGAGGAGAACATTCGCATATTATAAATGGACATATTCCGGTCAAGTATAAAAAGGGAGAAACGCCGATTAAAGCTGGTGGTAAACTGATTTTGATTGATGGCGGATTCTGTCATGCATATCAAAAAACTACGGGAATAGCTGGCTACACTCTTATATACAATGCTGACGGAATGAGAATTTCTGCGCACGAACCTTTCCGAGGTATCAAAAATGCGATAGAGAGTAATACCGATATCATATCCGAAACAGTCGTTTTTGAAAAAGCGAGCGATAAGATACGAGTAAGAGATACGGATACCGGGGAAAACATAAGAGGGAAAATAACAGACCTTATGACCCTTGTTGAGTGTTATGAAACCGGTATTATAAAGGAAAGGCTTTATTCAAAAAGGAGGGGTTAAATGTTTTCTTTCATTTCAGGAAAATACATAAAAGAAAAACTAAAAAACACTCCTTATAAAGTGCATGTCAAACATTCAGTTACATCTACAAACAGCATAATGAAAAAGCGCGCACTTAAGAAAAATTGCACTTACCAAGTGCTTGTTGCTGCAAAACAGACGGCCGGCAGGGGTAGAATGGGAAGAGAGTTTTATTCTCCATCTCAAAGCGGTGTTTATATGAGTGTTGCTCTTGAAATAAATGATGGTGAAAATCCGCTTCTTATAACTACAGATGCGGCGGTTTGTGCAGCGCGTATTCTGGAGAAAATTTCAGGGAAAAAAGCATATATAAAATGGGTAAACGATATCTACATTGAAAATAGAAAAGTGTGTGGAATATTAACTGAAGGTGTAGGAAAATTTGCTGTTTTAGGTATAGGGATAAATGTGCTGGCTCCTAAAAACGGATTTCCCGAAGAAATAAAAAACAGGGCAGGGGCGCTGCTTGAAAAGAAAAAGCCGCACATAAGAGAAGAGGTAGCTATTGAATTTCTTCGTGAATTTGCAAAGATGTATAAAATAGAGGAAAGAGAAAAAATTCTTGAAGAGTACAGAAATCGCTCTATGATAATAGGTAAAGAAATTACGATACTTGATACAGAAGAAAAAGCGCAGGCGCTTGAAATTTCCGAGGATTATTCGCTTATCGTGAAAAAAGAAAACGGTGAAAAAGTAAAGCTGTCTTCCGGAGATGTAAGCATAAGAATATAAGGGAAATCCCAAAAAACGGATTTCCCTTTCTTAATGCACAGAAATGGCAGGATAATACTCCTTGAAATTAACTTGTTTTTGCAAGAGATTTAATGCTTGAAAATTTTTTTGACAATATGATGAAAATTGCAGATAAAGATTGATTTTTGGCTGTGTTTATGATACAATGAACCTTACAATCGGGGAAATGCGGAATTTTGAAAAAATATTCCCCGTTTATGAAAGGAATGAACACAAAATGAAGGTAACAGTTTGTATCGGAAGTTCGTGTCATATAAAAGGTTCCAAACAGGTCGTAGAGACCTTGAAACAGCTTATAAAAGATAAAAATCTTGAAGATAAAGTAGAACTTGGCGGAACTTTCTGCCTTGGCGAATGTCAGCAGGGAGTATGCGTTAATGTTGATGAAGCTTTTCATTCAGTAACTCCTGAAAATGTTTCTGAGTTTTTTGAAAGAGAAATAGCAGCAAAGGTGTGATAGTATGCCAAATTGTTTGACATTAAAAAAATCAAATTGTAAAAACTGCTACAAATGTATTCGGCACTGTCCCGTTAAATCTATAAGATTTTCGGGAAATCAGGCGCACATCATCGGAAATGAATGTATTTTGTGCGGTCAGTGTTTTGTTGTGTGTCCTCAAAACGCTAAACAGATTATTGATGAAACCGAAAAAGTAAAAGTCTTGTTGCAAGGCGGTGGACCGGTTATTGTTAGCTTGGCCCCGTCTTTTGTTGCGAATTATGACGATGTCGGAATCGAGTCTATGAGAGAGGCTCTTAAAAAACTTGGTTTCTATGATGTCGAAGAAACTGCAATCGGAGCAACAATTGTTAAAAATGAATATGAGAGAATGCTTCGTGAAGAAGAACGAGACGTTGTAATTTCTTCTTGCTGTCATTCTATTAATCTACTTATACAGAAATATTTCCCTGCAGCGCTTGAATATCTTGCAGATGTTAAATCTCCCATGCAGGCACACTGTCAGGATATAAAGAAAAGATACCCTGACGCAAAGACGGTATTTATAGGTCCGTGCGTAGCTAAAAAGGATGAGGCTGAACATTATGAGGGTATTGTTGATGCAGTTTTAACTTTTGAAGAGCTTTCAAATTGGCTTAAAGAAGAAAATATAGAGCTCAGGCATGAAATGGACTCAAACGAGAAAAGTCGTGCGAGATTTTTCCCGACAACAGGCGGAATTTTAAAAACCATGTCTCTTGATGCTCCCGGATACAATTATATTGCTCTCGACGGAATTCAGAATTGTATGGACGCACTCAAGGACATTGAAAATGGAAAAATCCATAAATGCTTTATTGAAATGTCTGCATGTGTGGGTAGCTGTATCGGTGGACCGGTTATGGAAAAATATCATAGAACTGAGCCTATCCGAGATTTTATAGCAATCGCAAATTATGCGGGAAAAGAAGATTTTGAAGTTTCAGAACCTGATTTTATCGAACTTAAGAAACAGTTTGAGTATATTGAACATAAAATCCCCATGCCCTCGGAAGCAGAAATCTTTTCAGCCTTGCGTGAAATGGGTAAATTCAAACCTGCAGATGAGCTTAACTGTGGTTCGTGCGGATATAGCACCTGCCGTGATAAAGCTATAGCAATTTGTCAGGGTAAAGCGGAAATTTCAATGTGCTTGCCGTTCCTCAAGGATAAAGCGGAAAGCTTTTCTGATACCATTGTTAAAAACACACCAAACGGACTTATCTTGCTAAATGAAAAGCTGGAGGTTCAGCAGATAAATGAATCTGCAAGAGAAATGATGAACATCCGTTCAAGCTCTGATGTCCTTGGTGAGAACGTAATAAGAATTCTTGATCCGAGAATCTTTGCAGATGTGCTCAGAACCGGAAAGAATATACGCGGAGAAAGAGTCTATCTTGCAGAGTACAGACGTTATGTAGAACAATCTGTCGTATATGATAAAGACTCAAGAATGTTAATCGGAATTATGCGTGACGTTACCGATGAAGAAACTGAAAGAGAAAAGAAAGAAAAAATCAGCCGACAGACTGTAGAGGTTGCGGATAAGGTTGTAGATAAGCAGATGAGAATTGTTCAGGAAATCGCATCTCTTCTCGGAGAAACAGCCGCAGAAACCAAAATCGCGCTTTCTAAATTAAAGGAGTCAATACAAGATGAATGATTTGTGTGCAGACATCGGTTGGAAAAGTATAAATCATTATGGCGAGCAACTTTGCGGAGATCATGTTGATATTGTTGAGCAAGACGAAAACTCAACGGTAGTCGTACTTGCTGACGGACTTGGAAGCGGGGTTAAGGCAAGCATATTGTCAACACTTACTTCAAAAATTATATCCACAATGATGTCGGAAGGTTTGCCTGTAGAGGAATGCGTACAAACAATTGCGGCAACTTTGCCTGTGTGTTCAGTCAGAGGGGTTGCATATTCCACCTTCACTATTATGCGGATTATTGATAACGAAACTGTTGAAGTTATTCAGTATGATAATCCGCAGGTAATTGTTTTGAGGGATAACAAGAATTATGATTATCCTAAAACAGAAATTAATATTGACGGAAAAAAGATATTCAGAAGTGAAATCCGTATTCAGGAAAACGATATCTTTATTGCTATGAGTGACGGTTGTCCCCATGCAGGAATTGGTACGACATATAATTTCGGATGGAAGCGTGAAGAAATCGTTGAATTCATGGAAACTATGTCCGTTAGTGGTCTTACCGCAAAAAATCTGTCTACTCTTTTGATAGATGAATGTGATAAGCTTTACGGACACAAGCCCGGAGACGATGCAACCGCTTGTATAATTAAAATAAGAAAACGAGAGCCAATGAATATCTTGTTCGGGCCTCCGGCAAATCGTGATGATTGCGACAGAATGATGTCACTTTTCTTCTCGAAAGAGGGAAAGCATATCATTTGCGGCGGAACAACATCTTCCATTGCGGCAAAATATCTGAAAAAGCCGATAAGAGCCAGCCTTAATTTTGAAAATTCTGATATACCTCCAATTGCACATATTGAAGGAGTTGACCTTGTTACCGAGGGTGTTATAACTGTTAACAGAGTTTTAGAATATGCCAAGGACTACTTGGGAGACAACGAAATGTATGAGCATTGGAATTATAGTCGGGACGGCGCTTCTCTTATTTGCAGGCTATTGTTTGAAGAAGCAACGGATATAAATTTTTATGTAGGAAGGGCAATCAATCCGGCTCATCAGAACCCTGATTTGCCAATAAACTTCAACATTAAAATGAATCTTGTTGAAGAACTCTCAAAGAGTCTTACGATGATGGGTAAAAAAATCAAGGTAAGTTATTTTTAATAAGAGTATGAAAAGTATTATATTTAAAATAATTGGTTGATGTACAAGCAGAAGTGTAAAGCATTTTTGTGTTAAATATCAGTATTCAATTAGCGATTTAAGATTTTATATAAAAAAGTGAGGAAAAATTATGAACAAAATTACAGTAATCGGTTCGGGTAACGTTGGATCTACAATAGCGTATACGCTTACCATCATGGGATTGTCAACAGAAATTGTTATGATTGACGTTAATGAAGAAAAATCTCTCGGCGAAGCACTCGACATAAGACAGGGTGTTCCTTTCTGTACTCCTGCAACTGTTTATGCAGGAACATACGCTGATGCGGCAAATTCTGATATTGTCGTTATCACTTCAGGTATGCCAAGAAAACCGGGAATGTCAAGACTTGACCTTGCTCAGACAAATGTTGATATTATAAAAAGCATAGCGGATAAAATTGTTCCTGTTGCTCCCGAAGCTACATATGTTATTGTAAGTAACCCCGTAGATGTTTTAACATATGTATTTTTGAAGCATTCAGGTCTTCCGCAGGAAAGAGTAATCGGTTCAGGTACAATTCTTGATACTGCAAGACTTCGTTCAAGAATTTCTGAATACTATTCAGTAAACCAGAAAAACGTGCACGCTTATGTTCTCGGTGAACATGGAGACAGCTCTTTTGTTCCGTGGTCTTTGGCGAATATTTCAAATGTACCGATTGACGATTACAGAAATGCTATCAAGACAGGTATCGATTATCCCGACTTCAAGAAAGAAGAAGTTGAAGAATATATGCGCAAATCAGGCGCAAGAGTTATTCAGCGCAAGGGAGCAACATTCTATGCTGTATCAATGTCTGTATCCCATGTTTGCAAATGTCTTTTAAGCGGTATAGATACTACTCTTACAGTGTCTACTATGTTAAACGGAGAATACGGTATAGACGACGTTTGCTTGAGTCTTCTGAATGTTGTCGGAAATAAGGGAGCGCACAGCAAAATAATGCTTCCTCTTAATGATGAAGAAGTGAAAGCTCTTCACAACAGTGCAAACGTATTGAAGAACTTAATCAAAGGTCTTAACATATAAATAGGAATTACCGGATAAAACGCTGTAATCTGGAGGTATAAAAATGAAGGTTAGTTATTTTCCGGGTTGTACCCTTAAAAACAAAGCAAAAGATTTGGATTTATACGCATATAAATCTGCCGAAGTTTTAGGGGTTACGCTCGAAGAAATCGAAAACTGGCAGTGCTGTGGCGGCGTGTTTACTACTGCCAAAAATGAAATTGCGACAAAGCTTTCATCAGTTCGCGCTTTGAAGGAAGCTTCCTCTAAAGAACAGCCTTTAGTTACAGTATGCTCGGCTTGTCACAATGTCATCAAGCAGACAAATCATGCTATGCAGACTGACAAAGAGTTTGCTGATAAGGCAAATCGTTATATGAATGAAGAAAATGCTTATTACGGCGAGGCTGAAGTTTACCATTATCTTGAAATGCTTCGTGACCTTGTGGGTTTTGACGCATTAAAAGAGAAAGTTGTAAACCCGCTTAAGGGAAAAAAGATTGCGGCATATTATGGCTGTCTTCTTTTAAGACCCAGTAGCGTTATGAAAATGGATGACCCTGAAAATCCTACTATTATGGAAGATTTTATAAAGGCTCTTGGTGCAGAACCTGTAGTTTATGCAAGGCGTAACGAGTGTTGCGGCGGCTATGTAAGTGTGGAAAGTCCTGCACTTGCAAAGAAAAACAGCAATAGTGTTGTTCAGAACGCAAAGGCACAAGGGGCGGAAATAATTGTTACCGCTTGTCCTCTCTGTAAATATAATCTTGAGAAAAACGGTGCAGATATTCCGGTTGTTTATATTACCGAAATATTGGCTGAAGCACTTGGCGTAAAGGAGGATACAAATGCATAATAATAAGTATCTTCGAGAGGAATTAATCCGCCAGAGCGGTGTTAATCCCAAAAAATGTATGAAATGCGGTAAATGTTCCGCGACCTGTCCTGCTTATGACGAGATGGAATATCATCCTCATCAGTTTGTAAGTATGGTTGAGTCAGGCGATATTGAAAAGCTTTTAAATTCAGAATCACTTTATAAATGTTTGTCTTGTTTTGCTTGCATAGAAAGATGCCCCAGAGGTGTTGAGCCTGCAAAACTGGTTGAAGCAGTGCGTCTTTGTGCTGTAAGAAAACAAGGCGAAAACAGAATGACTGCAAATGATGTTCCGGCTCTTCTTGATGAAGATATTCCACAACAGCTTTTGGTCAGTGCATTCAGAAAATATAGTAAGTAAGGAGGAGAAGACAGATGCAAAGAGTTGGCGTTTTCGTATGTTGGTGCGGAAGTAATATTGCAGGTACCGTTGATGTCAAGGCAGTAGCAGAAGCTTTGAAAAACGAACCCGGAGTTGTCTTTTCCACCGAATATCAGTATATGTGTTCTCAGGCAGGTCAGGACATGATTAAAGAGGCTGTAAAGGAACATAACCTTACAGGCATTGTTGTTTGTTCCTGTTCACCCCGTATGCATGAGGCTACATTCAGAAAGACTGCAGCGGCTGCAGGTCTTAATCCTTATATGGTTGAAATTGCCAATATAAGAGAACAGTGTTCGTGGGTGCATAAGGATATGCAGACAGGAACAGAAAAAGCTATTATTCTTGGTAAAGCGGCAGTTGCAAAGGTTAACCTTAATACACCGCTTACACCGGGACAATCACCAGTAACTAAGCGTGCGCTTGTTATCGGTGGTGGTATCGCAGGTATCCAGACAGCGCTTGATATTGCTGATGCAGGATTCCCTGTTGATATCGTTGAAACAAAGCCTACAATCGGCGGTAAAATGGCTCAGCTTGATAAGACTTTTCCGACACTCGACTGTGCGGCATGTATTTTGACTCCCAAAATGGTTGACGTTGCACAGAATGAGAATATCCGTATTTTCTCATACAGTGAAGTGTCTGAAATAAAGGGCTTCGTAGGTAACTTTGATGTAACTATCAAGAAGAATGCCCGTTATGTAAAAGAAGAAATATGTACAGGTTGTGGAGCTTGTGTAGAAAAGTGTCCAATGAAGAAAGTTCCCAATGAATTCAATCTCGGAATGGACAACCGCAGTGCAATATATATTCCTTTTGCACAGGCAGTTCCCAAGGTTGCTACAATTGACCCCAAACATTGTAATATGCTTAAAAACGGCAAGTGTGGACTTTGTGCAAAGGTTTGTGCCGCAGGTGCTATTGACTATGAACAGAAAGACGAATTTATTCAGGAAAAGTATGGCGCAATTGTTGTTGCGACAGGCTTCAATCCTATCAGCATGGATAAATTTGACGAGTTTGCGTACAACCAGTCAAAAGATGTTATAACATCTCTTGAGTTTGAGCGTCTTACAAATGCTGCAGGTCCTACTGCAGGTCATCTTGAAAGACCTTCAGACGGCAAATCTCCCAAAACAATCGTATTCGTGCAGTGCGTAGGCTCAAGATGTGATGCCTGTGCGGAAAAGGGTAAAGAATATTGCTCAAAGATTTGCTGTATGTACACTGCAAAACACGCAATGCTCGTAAGAGATAAATACCCCGAAACAGAAGTATACGTATTCTATATAGATGTAAGAACTCCGGGTAAGAACTTTGATGAATTCTATCGTCGTGCCGTTGAGGAATATGGCGTAAAATACATCAAGGGTATGGTTGGTAAGGTTACTCCTGAAGGAGATAAACTCAAAGTTCAGGCGTCTGACCTTATAGATAACAAACAGCTTCACATTGATGCTGATCTTGTAGTTCTTGCAGCGGCTATTGAGCCTGATAAGTCAGCTCGTCCGCTTGCTACTATGCTTACTGCAAGTATGGATACAAACGACTTCTTTACAGAAGCTCATCCCAAGCTCCGTCCCGTAGAAAGCCCGACTGCAGGCGTATTCCTTTCAGGTGCTTGTCAGGGGCCGAAGGACATTCCCGAAACAGTTTCTCAGGCCGGTGCGGCAGCATCAAAGGTTATCGGACTTCTGGCGAAGGATAAGCTTACAGGTAACCCCTGTGTTGCTCATTCAAACGAACTTATGTGTAACGGATGTTCATCTTGTGAAAGAGTATGTCCTTACGGCGCTATCACTTATGAAGATAAGGAATTCCGTATGCCCGACAGAACAACAAAAGTAAGAAGAGTTGCAGTTGTAAATCCTGCGGTTTGTCAGGGTTGCGGTGCTTGTACAGTTGCTTGTCCGTCAGGAGCTATGGACCTTAACGGATTTGCAAGTAATCAGATTATGGCGGAGGTGGATGCAATATGCAAATGAATGAAAGAAAACCCTTAATCGTTGCTTTTTGCTGTAACTGGTGTTCTTACGCCGGTGCGGACCTTGCAGGAAACAACCGCCT
>JAZREK010000103.1:0-12051 GCA_045660765.1 Clostridia bacterium | reverse complement strand
TTGAGATAATTTTTAAGATACGGATTGTTAAAGAATATACAAGTTGCAATTCCCGTGTCATCGCGTATCTGGAGTTTGTAGTAAGTAAGTCCCTTTCGAACATAATGCTCACTTACAGGCGTTACGACAATACCATTTACCGTAGCAAAGCTATCATGCTCTAAATCAAATATCTTTCTTACCGTCCTTCTGTCTTCAAAACGAACAGGGAAGCAGGTAAGAAGGTCCCAAACAGTAAAAACGCCAAGGCGAAGCAATTGCTTCGCCTTGGCGTCGCCTATTCCTTTAAGTAATTTTATATCCGTATTCTGCGGATTAATCATAAAAATCACCTATTATCTGGCAGTCTGTCATTCAACAGATACGATGTAATAGTAAACACTCTGTCCGCCGTTTGCGATAAGTATATCAGCATCGGGGAAAATTTCCTCAATTGCATCTGCAATTTCCTGTGCGGTTTCTTCCGTTTCACCTTCACCATAGTAAAGAGTGATAATTTCACTATCTTCGTCTGCAATCTGCTCTACAAGCTGAACTGTAGCGGTGAAAATATCAATATCAGCCGAAAGAATGTGTCCGCCTGATACACCGATAATGTCGCCTTCATGGATTACCTTACCATCCATTTCTGTATCCTTTACAGCGTGTGTTACATTACCGCTTACCACGTTTTCCATAGCGGCTGTCATATTTTTCGTGTTGGTTTCTGCATCCGCCTCAGGAGAGAAATTCATCATCGCACAGATACCCTGCGGAATTGTTTTTGATTCAATAACAATTACCTTAGAATCGGCAATTTCAGCTGCCTGTTGTGCCGCAAGGATGATGTTTTTATTGTTAGGAAGAACAAATACAGTATCCGCATTTGCCTCATCAATTTTGTTTAAAATATCTTCAGTACTGGGGTTCATTGTCTGACCGCCGTGAATGATGTTTGTAACACCAAGCTCTGTAAATGCGGTTATAAGACCTTCACCGTTGGCTACTGCAACAACACCTACGGCCTTTCGCTCTGCTTTCGGCGCAGAAGAAGCAGATTCGCTGTTTATAATATCGGTATGCTGTTCACGCATATTTTCGATTTTGATATTTACCATTTCGCCGATTTTAACTGCCTGTTCAAGAACGAAACCGGGATGATTTGTATGGATGTGAACTTTTACGATATCGTCCTCATCAATTACTATCATACAGTCGCCCTTTGGCTCAATGGCGTTGCGCATTTTATCAGCGGAAGTCTTTGCATCATACTTATTTATGATAAATTCAGTACAGTATGCAAACTTAATATCTTCTGTGTTGATAGTGCTCTGTGCAGGCTTGCTGTTTATTGCGAAAGCATCTTTGTCTGCAAGGGATATATCATTACCGCGGATTGCGGCAAGGAAACCTTCAAAAATGAATACAAGACCCTGACCACCGGCGTCAACAACTCCTGCCTGCTTAAGCTGGGGAAGCATTTCCTGTGTAGCCTTGAGAGCTTCATTCATTCCGTCGCAAACTTTTTCAATAAGCACGAAAGCATCTTCGCCCTCGTAACCCTCTGCAGTTTCCGCTGCAGCACGGATTACTGTAAGAATAGTACCTTCAGTAGGCTTCATAACAGCACGGTAAGCAGTGTCACAACCGCTACGCAATGCTTCTTTAAGAATGGCTGCATCAATAAATTCGGGGTTTTCTATCTTTTTTGAAATTCCGCGGAAAATCTGTGACAAAATCACGCCGGAATTACCGCGTGCACCACGAAGAGTAGCCTTTGCAACTGTATTTGCAACTTCGCTTACATCGGAAGAAGAATTTTCCTCAACACCACGTGCAGCGTTTATAAAAGTAAGAGACATATTTGTTCCTGTATCACCGTCGGGAACAGGGAAAACATTGAGAGCATCAACCATTTCACGGTTATTGCTCAAATTGTTCGCACCTGAAATTATCATTTTAGATAAAAGCGATGCATCTATATGTTTAGTCATAATTATCCTCCATTAACCAAAAGTGAATAGTCCGAACCTGCCTTAAACGGCGAAATTTCGGTGTTTTTTGGTTTGTCATCCTTGCAAGGCACAAAGCCTTGCGACCTCTTACGCACCAAAATCTACTCAAAATTTCATCCGTTTCAGGTCATTGGAATTTTCAGAGAGCAGATTTTTGATTGCGGAAGGTAAAAACGCAGGTAATCCTGACGGATTACCGAGAATTTTAACACATCGGAAGCGGAAATCCGCCTCTAAAAATCAGAGTTCGGATTATCCATTTTTGGTTAAGCATTTGTTACACGAATGCTTTCAACAAACACATTAACTGCCTTTACATCCATTCCGATAAGCTCGGATAAACGGTATTTAACGCCATGCATAATGCTTTCGCAAATTGCATTGATGTTAACACCATACTGGACAACTATATACATATCTACCGTAATTTCGTTATCCTCGATAGATACCTTGATACCTTTTGCAAGATTGGAAGGTTTAAGCAAGCTTACAATACCGTCCTTAGGACTTTTGATAGCCATACCAACTACGCCGTAACAGCTTGTAGCAATAAGACCGGCTGCATTTGCAATTACGTTATTGGAAATAATAATATTACCATATTTAGTTTCTGATTTTGCTGCCATAGAAGTAACCTCCTTTTATACTAACATATATTATACCCCAAAATCGGGTGCTATGTCAAATGTTTCTGTCCGACACCTTTTTATCAGCTGTGAAAATGATAATTTGTCTATTGTTTTTAATATTTTCAAAAAGTGAAAGTGTATTCTTTTTCCTTGTATCATCATACTGTAAAAATGGCTGATCAAGAATGATCGGACACTTTTCTTCTTCGAAAATCATATCGATAAGAGCAAGGCGAAGTGCCAGATACAGCTGGTCAATAGTACCGCCTGAGAAGAATCCGCTTTCTCTGGGAATAGTGCTTTCTATACTTACACCAAACTCTTTATCGCAGAAAATTCTCTCGTATTTGCCCCCTGATATGTCGCAAAAATACTTTGAAGCTTTGTTGTTAAGCGAAGGGGTGAAATTTTTCTGCATATTTTCGTGCGCGGAAGAAAGAGCCTTGGTCACAAGAGCTATAGTCTTAAGCTTTTTTTCAAGAAATTCTTTTCTTTTATAAAGCTCTGCTATGTCTGTACTGCCATTTTCAACTACTATTTTAAGTGTTTTTTCGCGGACTTTCATTTCAAGAAAACGCGTCTTCTTATTTTCAAGTTCTGATTTTAATGAAGAAATTTTTTTCGCATTTTCTTCTTTTTCAAAGATAAGCTTTTCTCTTTCTTTTTCAAGTTTTTCTTTTTCCAGATTGCCTTTTTTTCCGTATGAAAGAAAAAGAGTGACTAAAAACAAAACAAGCGGAATTATTGAAAATCGTATATCTATGAAAAGAACAGGGAAGAATATGGCAAGAAAAATAAAAGGAATAACAGCGACTTTTTTCTTCTCCATTTCTTCAAGTCTGCCTGAAATATGCGCTATCTCAGAATTATAATCAGTTTTGGATAAAGATGAGATTTCATTTTCCAGTAAAGATATACTTTCCTCATCTTTTGAAATAAGTGCGCGAAGACTTAAAAGCTCAGCTTGTGCATTTTTCGTTTCATCAAGTGCCTTCTGGGCACTGGAAATCTTTTTGGTTATTTCAAAATATTCGCCACCATTTCCACGCTGAGGTTGAATTTCGCGACGTAGTGTGTCAAGGATTTTTCGTGCTTTTTCGACGCTTACACTCTCATCTCCGCCTGATGAAAGGTTTGAAAGCTTCTGTGCAATTTCGTCATTTCCGCCGTCAAAACTGCTTCCGAGTTGCTTTATGCAAAGCGTTTTCAGAAATGTATCGCTTCCAATACCGATGATTTCTTCAGGAGTGGTTGAAAGCTCATCTCCCGTTACGACATTGTGCACTCGTAAAACATCGTATTTTTTGACGTTTCCGGCTTTTCTGTAAATACTTATGCTTTCGCCTTTGTCCGTTTTTATTATCATCTTTCCTTCACATACACCACCGTCCCAGGGAGTGTATTTTTCGCGCAGGGAAAGAGCTTTTGTACGGCTTTCTCCAAAACCGTAAAGCATAGCATAGATAAAATTGATAGTGGTGCTTTTGCCACTTTCGTTATCACCGTATATTATGTTTATTCCGTCCGACAAATCAATTATCTTGTTTTTGAATTTGCCAAACGCAATCATTTCGAGTTTTTCTATTATCATAACTCTTCCTCCATAGCAGGAATATTGCCTGAAAGAGCGTCAAGTCCCACTTTAGCCGCGAGGATGAATTCTTCTTCGCTTTCTGAAATTTTACGAAGTTCGCGCAAAAATTCTCCGCGCAGACTTTCCTCTTTTTCAATAAGGTCAAAATCATATGCAGGCGAAGAATTATCAAATATATCCACAAAAAACGCTTTGTCCGAAAGTTCACCTTTTATAAACGGAACATTTATTTCGTCTGTATATTCTCCGACAAGTGTTATGCGGTACAAATCTTTTTCGTTTAGGAAATTCAAAATCCCTGCGATAATATCGCCGTTTTCCTGACCCGATATATCGTATTCAATGTTATGATAATGCCTTTTTGAAAACGAAACAGGGGAGATAGTCACTTCATCTTTGTCAATTTCTGCATAAATAAAACCACTGTTTTTATCATCTCCGAAACTGTGTGGTTCACTTGTTCCGCTGTAAGCACATTTGATGTTTCCGATTTCGAAAATTTCTCCATTATGGATGTGGCCGAAAGCGGCATACTGAACAGGCATGGAAGAAAGTGTTTTTTCGCTGATTGAGTTATAGTCACTTGACGGGATAGTATCGCCATGAAGGCATATTATATTTATCTTTTCCTCATCAAATCTACATTCGTTAAAAGTAGGCTCGGTTACGGAAGAACTGTATGATTTACCATAGATAACAGTGTTTTTCTCCACAATTTCAAACGAGTGGTCAAAAATCGGGAAAATATGTACATTATCGCTGAAATAGTCCGTTTTGGAAAATATGCAGTCAGCACACATATAATCGTGATTACCACAGATTACAAACACGGGAACAGGAGCGAGCGATGAAAGTAAATTTCTCACAAAATCGCTATCAGATTTTGTAGGCTTTGGCGTATCAAACAGGTCGCCGCAAATAAGAAGGGCATCGACCTTTTTCTCTTTTGAAAAATTGACAATATTAAGGAGACCTTCCTTAACTTCCTCACGGCGAACCGATGCAAGGGAAGAAGGAAGGTATGAAAACGATGCACCAATATGTAAATCTGCACAATGGACAATTTTAATCATCGTTTACCCCTCCGAAAAAATCAGCGCTTGATTTTTGCCACAAGTCTGCAAATCGGAAATCCCATTTGCGAAAATTTCTCTTCATATTCGGTCATAATATTTCCTTCAAAATCACTGTTATGAAGGTCAAAAGTAACGTCTGAAAGAGTAAAACCGTTTTCAGGGAAGCTTTCAAGAGAGAAATCAAAAAGCTCGCGATTATCGGTCTTGAAACAGATTTCGCCGTCATCTTTTAAGATTCGCTTGTATATTTCAAGGAATCCGCCATGAGTAAGACGACGCTTTGCATAACCTTTTTTAGGCCATGGGTCGCTGAAATTAAGATAGATTCTGTCAACGGACTTATCGGGAAAACTTTCGGCAAGAATCTCAAATTTTCCACGCATAAAACGAAGGTTGGGAATTTCGGCCTGTGCCGCTTTTTCCATAGCAAGGACAATTACATTTGAAACTTTTTCAACCGCAATATAACTGATATCCGGGTTGTTTTTCGCAGTTTCGGTAATGAATCTTCCTTTACCACATCCGATTTCTATATGTAACGCGCCACCATTTATAAATTGGTCGGCGCTGTCATCGTACTTTTCGAGTGTTATGTTTTTGCAAGCGGCAATTCTTTCATCAAGATGTCCGCGGTTTCTCATTCTCATCTTTAGTTCCTCCTTGTAGCCATTTGGGTAGGTTGGGACAATTCTCCAATGGCTATTTTAGTCAGCTTTTGCGAATACTTTATCACGTCCGCACAGCTTTCCGTAAAATTCTACAATTTTAAATTTTATTTCAAAAGGCATCATTGAATCGTTTGCCTTTGTAATTAACTTTGAACTTTCTTTTCCGAGAGAAGAGTAGAGCTTTTCCTCGGCAAATGTTGTGTCGGTAGTTCCATCAACAAAGCATAAGGGCGGAAACATTACACACCACCAGTTTTGCCCTTTGGCACTACCTATTTTAACGCGTACCGCATCATAATTTCCGGCTGGAAGACGCAGATTGTTATATTCCTTTGTAGGAAATTTAAAGTTTCCGTATTCAACGTCCACTTCGTAGTCATATCCGTTTTGAAAAATGACTTCCTGCGCAATCTTTTTATAACTTTCAAGCTCGCCTTTAACTTCGTCCTTTTTTGTGAAATTGCTACGGCTGTGAGAAAGTATAGCATCACGGACTTTAAGCTTCAACGATTGGTCTTCTTCGCTGTCGCTGTTGGCAATCACGTGCAGACGAACCATATTTGAAGACAGATTTGAATTTACGCTTGTTGAATATCCCACAAGCAGAAAAAACATAAATACGGTTACGGCAATAATTGTTATAAATTTTTTCATAGGGCAACACCTCAATTGAAAGTGTTTCCTATTCATAAAATTTTTATACAGGATTGCAAATATATACTGTTTTGTATTTCCCCCACAATTTCTTTTTTGCTTCACTGGCGAGGTCGTAATCTGTAAAAATACCAAACACAGTCGGACCGCTTCCACTCATCTGTGTGCCGATAGCGCCAAGCTCTGTAAGCTCTTCTTTAACTTTTTGAAGTATCGGATGCTCCGGAATACTTACTTCTTCCAGAACGTTTCCCATTGAAGAAACTATCTTGTCAAGACTTCCTTCGTGCAGACCTTCGATAAGTCTTTGTGTCTGTGGTCTTTTAAAATCTGAACAAGAGTCAATCTTTTCATAAACGGTTTTTGTGCTTATTGAAAAGGCAGGTTTAACAAGAACAATACTGCATTTGGGTATCTTTGGAAGGGGAGAAAGCTTTTCTCCTATACCTTCGGCAAGCCTTGTTCCCCCTAAAATACAATAAGGAACATCAGCTCCCAAACTAACACCGATTGAGCACAACTCTTTCAAAGAAAGTCCCGCATTGAAAAGCTTGTTCATCGCCTTGAGTACCGCAGAAGCGTTACTGCTTCCACCCGCCAGACCGGCTCCGACCGGAATACGTTTGGAAATATCAATTTTAACGCCGGCTTTGATGCCCGTATAATTAAAAAACTCCTCTGCCGCCTTATATGCAATGTTGCCACGGTCAGACGGAAGAAAGGGGAGATTCGTAGTAAGTGAAATGCCGGAGTCTATCCTTTCAACGGTTACAAGGTCATATACAGAAACAGTCTGCATAACCATTTGAACTTCATGGTAACCGTTTTCAAGTTTTCCAAGAACGTCCAGCGAAAGATTTATTTTTGCAAATGCTTTTGTAACTGCTTTTTTCATAGCGCTACCTCGTACAGAATTTTATATTTACAAACCAATGTTTTAATGATAAAATTATAATATAATTATATATTATAATCATGCGAAAAGCAATAAATATTTGGAGGATACAGTATGTTTTATATAGGATGTCATCTTTCTGCATCCAAAGGTTTTTTGCACATGGCAAAGGAAGCCACTTCAATAGATGCAAACACATTTCAGTTTTTTACAAGAAATCCCCGCGGATTCGCGGCTAAGGATATAGACGAAAACGACGTGCGAGAATTTCTTGATTATGTAAAAGAGCATAATTTTGGTAAAATTCTTGCACATGCACCGTATACACTTAATCCCTCGTCTGCAGACGAAAAGGTGCGCGATCTTGCGCTTCGCATTATGACAGATGATATGGAGCGTATGGAGTACGTGCCGAATAATCTTTATAATTTCCATCCAGGAAGCCATGTCGGTCAGGGTGCTGAAAAAGGGATAGAACTTACGGCAAATCTTCTTAACACTATTCTTAAACCCGACCAGACTACTATCGTGCTTCTTGAAACAATGTCGGGAAAAGGTAGTGAAATCGGCAGAAGTTTTGAAGAATTGAAAGAAATTATTGATAAAGTAACACTTTCTGAAAAAGTGGGCGTGTGTCTTGATACTTGTCACGTGTACGATGCAGGTTACGACATAGTAGGAAACCTTGAAGGGGTTCTTGACGAATTTGACCGCATAATAGGTCTTGATAAACTTTATGCGATTCATATGAACGATTCCAAAAATCCGTTTGAAAGCCACAAAGACAGGCATGAAAAAATCGGAGAAGGGTCTATCGGTCTTGATGCTATGGTAAATATAATCAACAACCCCCGACTTTCTCATTTGCCCGTTTTCCTTGAAACACCCAACGAGCTTGACGGATATGAAAAAGAAATTAAAATGCTTAGGGGAAAGAGAAAATAATTCGAATTTTGGAGGTAAACATGAAATACAAAAGGCAAATCTTATCTCTTATAATCTCAATATGTGTGTTCCTGTCTGCAAGTACAGTTGCGTTTGCGACGGATAATATAAAAGTTTACCTTGATGATACTTTATTGACGTTTGATGTCGAACCTCAGATCATTGATGGGAGAACAATGGTTCCTATGAGAAAGATTTTTGAATCGTTAGGGGCAGTTGTGACCTGGGATGAATCAACTCGGACTGTTACGGGTAAAAAGGGAGATATAACTGTAAATGTAACAATTGATTCAAAGGTGCTTTTTAAAAACTCGGTTCCTAAAACACTTGATGTTTCTCCCGTTATTATTGACGGCAGAACGCTTGTTCCGGTAAGAGCGATTGCTGAAAGCTTTGATTGTAGTGTTGATTGGGTTGCAGAATCCAGAACCGTTAAAATTACGACATCTGAAGAATTTGATAAAACAAAAGAAAAGCTGACTGCTTCAGAAATTGCGGAAAAGGTGTCTCCTTCGGTTTTTTACATTGAAGTGTATGACGAGAGAAACAGAGCAAGTGCAAGTGGTAGCGGATTCTTTATAAATTCCGATGGTGTTGCGGTTACAAATTATCATGTGATTGAGGATACGTATTCGGCGAAGATAACAATGACCAATGGCGATGTTTTTGGCGTTGAACAGGTTATTGCATTTGACAGAGATTTTGATATTGCCATAATACGAGTTTCTAAAATTTCAACAAGCGGAAAGACGGTAACGGGATTTCCGTGTGTAGAAATGTCAGATAGCGATACCGTGAAGGCAGGACAGACTATTTACGCTCTTGGTAGTCCTGCAGGATTACAGAACACGATTTCAAATGGAATAATAAGCAATACCAATAGACAATTAGACGGCAATAGCTTTATTCAGATTACTGCACCAATTTCTCATGGCTCAAGCGGAGGTGCACTTGTAAACGAATACGGCGAAGCATTGGGTATAACCTCTGCCGGAATAGAAGATGCGGAGAATATTGGTTTTGCGATTCCTATCAATATAGTAAAAACGTTTGATTTAAATGTTCAGGGGATACCGTATAACGAATTTTCCCGTGAAGATAACAAGGTTTCTATTGGCGTATCGGAAGAAGTAATAAATATAGTTGTAGGCGAAACGAAAGAAATTCTGGTTCAAGCTGAAGGAAAAGGCAATTGGTCAATAGGCTGGAATACGAAACAGAAAAATGTGGTTTATTGCGAGTGGGGGGACTGGTTGGACGAAGAACAGACTCTGTGCAACCTTAAAATAACCGGCATAAGTCCGGGTATGGCAACTGTAAAAATATATACAAGTCTTGATTTTACAGGGAAAGATATAACGGTAGTTGTAACCTCACCGCAGAGCGAAGGCGCTCTTTCGCAGGGGGTATATTATACGTCATCAAAGGTGGCTGTTCCGACTTTCACTTCTGTAACAGGGATTGTGCTTTCTGATTATGAACAGTATGAAGAAAGAGATTTGTACATCTACAAATGTCAGAATTCAAAACAGATAAAAGACTATATTGAAACGCTGAAATCAAGTGGGTTGATATTGTACGGAGAGGGAACTCCCGAAGAAGTAGGTAAAGCGTATTATTTTGTAACTCCGCAAAAAGACATTGTTGCCGTTATAATAGCAGAATATTACGGCGAAATATGGATATATGTTCCAAGGTAAAAAAAGAGGCAGAAACAAAAGTTTCTGCCTCTTTTTATATTTTAATATTAACCCATTTGCCTTTTTTATAACGCGCACTTGACATAATAAATCTTGTAACCTGATCGGCAAGAACTCCGAGCCATACACCGATAATTCCCAGCCTAAGCGGATAGCAACATATATAGCCTACTATTGTACGGGTGACAGTAATACTGAAAGCCGATATAAACGCAGTATATTTTGTGTCACCTGCACCACGGAGAGAACCCATATAAATGCACTGGCGAATCTGCAAAAGAACAGATACTGCAACCACATACATTATTGAAACGCCGATGTTGACAATACCGGGATCATCGGGGAAGAAAAGCCTCATTATTCCCTTTGAAGACAAGAGGAAAACTATCGCGAAGATAAATGACATAATACTACCGATTTTATGACATTTTCTGCCGTATTCTTTTGCCAGATCGGGATTTTTTTCGCCTAAGCTTCTTCCTATGAGTGCAACAGATGCATGCTGAAGTCCGTCACCGATTGCAAATGATAAGCTCAGTACATTTATACATGCCTGATGTGCCGCCATAGCACCTGTGCCCTGCTTTGCAGCCATAACAGCGGTTGCAAGGAAACCTACACGAATCAGCACCTGCTCAAGCAGGATACTGTATCCAATCTTAATTATATTTATGAGTGAAACCATACGTGGCTTGATTTTGTTTTTGATTATATAGGGGATATTCACATAACAATTTTTTTTGCAAACGGAGGCGAGGCTCATAAAACACGATACTATGCTACCAAGTATTGTTGCGATTGCTGCCCCGCGGATTCCGAGCGCAGGAAAACCGAATTTTCCGCCGATAAGAAGGTAATTAAAGCACATGTTGACGGTGTTTGATGTTAAGTTTGTGCGCATTGTGATTTTTGTATTTCCTGCGCCACGCTGAACTGCATTTACACAAATCTGAATGCAGTTAAAAATCATACACCCCATGATTATTTTGAAATAGGACACGGCACTGCTGTGAGTATCCGGATTCGAACCGCATAACCTGATTATAGGGGAGGCAAAGAAACTCATCAGAAAACCAATGATAGCCGCAAGGATGATAGTCATAAGAAGACCTGTGCTGAGTAGTGCATTTGCCTTATCTTTTTCTCCTTCGCCAAGACGTCTTGCGACAAGTGCCGATAAGGAAACAGATATTGCCGTAAATACGGCAAAACCAACAAATTTAGGCTGTGTAGTAAGTCCGACCGCTGCTACCGATGCAGGCCCGAGCGAACTTACCATAAGTGAGTCGACAAACCCCGCAAAACAAATAAAAAAGGATTCAATCATCGCAGGGAGTGCCATTTTTATTGTGGTTTTCATTGTGCTACTGATTTGCCTCATAAAAAAGCGCCTTCTTTCAACAAAAAATTATAGCACTTTGATATAGTGTAGTCAAGGTTTTAAGGTTAAATAAAATTATCAAATTACTTACAAAAAACAGTTCCATTTTTCAGTATAATATGTTATAATATAAGTTGATAAAATCTGAATTTAAATTTTGAGGGAAAAACTATGCAGGAAAACATCAGAAATTTTTGTATAATTGCACATATAGACCATGGTAAAAGCACACTTGCAGACCGTCTTTTAGAACTTACGGGAAGTATTGAAAGTCGCGAAATGGAACAACAGCTTGTTGATAATATGGAACTTGAAAAAGAGCGTGGTATTACTATCAAGGCTCGTGCTGTGCGTCTTAATTACAAGGCGGAGGATGGTAAGGACTATATATTAAACCTTATCGACACTCCCGGACACGGTGACTTTAACTATGAGGTTTCGCGTTCTCTCGCCGCGTGTGAAGGAGCTCTGTTGGTTGTAGACGCATCGCAGGGTATTGAGGCGCAGACACTTGC
>JAZREK010000102.1:0-11396 GCA_045660765.1 Clostridia bacterium | reverse complement strand
AGGCACGTCTGCTCATTGATGAATACATACACTTTTACAACAATGAAAGAATACAACTTAAAACAAAGCTGACCCCGTTTGAAAAACGAAGTCAGCATGTTGCTTAATATTAAATTACACTACAATAATGTCTTTTTTGTTGTGTCTGCAGAAAATGGTGCAGTTCATTATCCCCTAGTGCCTTTTCATATATTATTTGAGGGATAACCGACATATTGTCAAGCCCTGAAAAACAAAGCCAGGGAAAACCCTGGCTTTGTTTTATTACTTTTAATATACAAAAATCAAATTATCTTATGTCACAATACTCAACAGTATATGCTTCTCTTGATGTGTAGGTTATTTTAACAGTGAATTTGTTTCTGAGCATAGCGCCAAAACTGTTTTGCGCGTCTACCCAACCTTCAACAGTCCATGTGACTCCATCTCTTGAAATTTCTGCTTCAGAAGCTTTACAGAAAATTGCTGTAGAGGGTGCTTTTAACTGTTTTTCTACCTCGCACTTTGCATCCCAATATGCATCAAAATCTTCGTTTCCGTAACGGTCTGTTTGAGATTGAGCTGTAGTGTCTTCATATCCATTATCCCAAAATACATCTTTTGAAAAAATCGGATTAAACATTATCGCAATAGCAACAAAAAAAATAGTAGCCATTACAGATATTCCCATATTTTTACTTGTATAGTCTTTGTGCTTTTCAGGGTTGCTTTTATGTATAACAGAAGAAATCACACCGGGAATTAAACCAATCAGAATAAATATCAGGCAAATTCTCCAATATATCTTTGCTTCATCTTTTGCAAAGTCTTCTGCAGAGGTATAATCGCTTAACTTGACATTGTTTCCGTTACAGTATTCAAAACCTTCTGTTTTGTACATTGATTCCCAATAATGCATATCTCTCTCATACATACGAACACAAGCGAATGCACTAACTAAGACCGCAGTTATAATTCCGACAATAAAAAGTGTGTTGCGAATCTTCTTTGGGGTGTATTTAGTTTCAATAGTTGTATTATTTTCTTCCATTTGATTTCCCCTTGCCTATTATCTGAACTTGATGGTTGTTTCGCCATCTCCTGAAGGAAGTTTTACCTTTACAAGAATGGGTTTATCCTCGTTTTCCGCCACTTCTTTAGGAAGTTTAACCGCTGCTCTTCCTGTTATAGTCCCACTCAAAGGTTCAATTTCGCCTATCAGTCCAAATGAGCCGTCTTCTCTTCTGGCAGAGCTTGAAACACCATCAAACACATATCCGTCGCCGTATTCAACAGTGAATTGGTCTATTTCATAAATCTTTTCCTTGCCGATATTTTTATACTCAAACTCGAAATGCAATATAATGTGCTCATCGTCGGCATTGTAAGGATTGTTGCTTACATAATATACATAAGCATCTTCTGCATCCGGCTTAATCGGTGTCATATAATTTTCGTCACCGACATTAGAAAGGCATTTATCCAATCCATACTCTTTTACGGTAAATTCAACCTGTTCGGTTTTGATTGTTTCGCCGATAGCGTATGCTTTACCTTTTGCATCGCTATCTTCAGCTGCACTATTTTCTTTTTTGCCACAGGCAACTAATGACAAACACAGTGCCAACACCATTAACAAAGATAATACTTTTTTCATTTTTAATCACCTTACATATAATTATTGCGGAGCGTAGTATCCTGCAGGCTTGCAGTCATAACAATAAATAGTGCCGTTGTTGATGTATTCTGTGTCAGTAATTCTGACATCACACACCGCACATTTGTTTGCAAATATCCAATTTACAAAAAAACGTAATCCTATAATGATTGCAACTGTTACAATGGTACTCAATACTTTTTTCATTTGTCATTTCTCCTTTGTAAGTTTTTAGTTTAAAATAATTATACCACTTGAAAATTTGAAATTCAATGTTTTCTTTCAATTGACACGGTCTTTTGTGGCGTGATATAATACCACATATGCAGTTAAGAGCTTACACAGAAAGGAACACACATATGAAAAACTCCAAAAAAGTTTTATCAATCCTTTTAACTATGGCGCTTTTGCTTGTTATGGTGCCGAGCGCTATGGCAAGCGATAATATAAAGGTTAAAGTTGGTGGCGAAAAGGTTAAATTTGATGTTCAGCCGCAGATTATGAACGGTAGAACTATGGTTCCGCTTCGTGCGATTTTTGAGGCACTTGGCGCAAGTGTTGAATGGAACGCCGAAACACGCACAGTTACCTCGACAAAGGGTGTCACAACAATTTCGCTTACCATTGACTCCCCCACTATGCTTGTAAATGGCAATGCTGTTACACTTGATTCTCCTGCATGCATCGTGGATAGCAGAACTCTCGTTCCCGTGCGCGCTATTTCCGAAGCATTCAATCTTAAGGTTGAGTGGGTTGATTCTACACGCACAGTAAAGGTTAAAGTGCCTGTTTCTGTTATTTCAGAAGATAGCGAAGGCTATAAATACACATATGACGAAAACGGAAACAGAATTTACGGTACAGGCCCCGATGGAGCTTGGGAAAAGTACACCTATGATGAAAATGGCAACAAAATTCTTGTCGAAACTTCTTACGATTATGTCCTTAAATACACATACGATGAAAACGATAATTTGATTTACTTTGAAGGTCCCGATTGGTGGGAGAAATACACATACGATGCAAATGATAACTTGACATATCATGAATCTTCCAACAAGGACCGGGAAAAATATATTTATGATAGCAATGGTAAATTGGTTCTCCAAGAAGAGTATAGCGAATATAGTGATGGACGTTGGACTAAATGCACATACGACGGAAATGGAAATAGAATTTATTACGAAAACTCTGATGGTGACTGGGAAAGAACTACCTACAACGAAAAAGGTTATAAGACTTACTGCGAAAGATCCTTCGGAGGCAAAACACACAAAGTATCTTATAAAAACTACACTATTGGAAATACGCACTACTGCGAAGGTTCCGATGGTCATTGGGAAAAATACACCTACGATGAAAACGGGGTTTTAATTTTAAGAGAATACAATGACACTAACTTTCCCGAGGAGTGTTTTTTTGAAAAATACGTTTACGACCAAAATGGTAATTTAACTTATTATGAGGATTGTAACACCGACTTTCCTTACGTTGAACGATACACCTATGACAAAAACGGTTATTTAATTTACCACGAATATTCCGATGGTTATTGGAAATCTTGGGAAAAGTATATCATAATCGAAAAATAACTATACACAAGAAGCACTCTCGTTCAGTATGAGAGTGCTTCTTTTTTGTTGCAGGCTATTAAAACGCATTGACACTCTCTTTCGGAACTGATATAATATTTTTGTGAAGAAAACAAAAGTTTTCCACAGAAAGGGGACCGCAAATGAAAAACATCAGAAAAAGTTTGTTTGTCATTCTGGTAGTAGCGCTTATATTCGTATTGGCGCCTACTGTTATGGCAAATGGTGACATCAAGGTTAAGCTTGGCGGCGAAAAGATTGATTTTGACGTTCAGCCGCAAATCATCAATGACAGAACTATGGTTCCGCTTCGTGCGATTTTTGAGGCGCTCGGTGCAAGTGTTGATTGGGACGATGCTACACGCACAGTTACATCGACAAAGGGAGATACTACAATTTCTCTTACAATCGACTCCCCCACTATGCTTGTGAATGGAGAGGCAGTTACACTTGACAGCCCTGCTTGTATTGTGGATAGCAGAACTCTTGTTCCCGTGCGTGCTATTTCCGAAGCGTTCGACCTTAAGGTTGAGTGGGTTGAATCTACTCGCACAGTTAAGATTAAGACACCTGTTTCTGTTATTTCCGAAGACAGTTACGGAACAAAATATGAATACGACGAAGACGGAAATCTTGTTTTAGAGGATACAACCTACGAAGGATGGGAGAAATACTCCTACGACGAAAACGGTAACCAGGTGGCTCGCGAAACTTCAGACGGCACTTCCTCCAAGTCAACTTACGATGAAAATGGTAACGAGACTTATTACGAAGATTCTGACGGTTATTGGTACAAATCAACTTACGACGAGAATGGTAATGAGGTTTACTGGGAAAATTCCGACGAAGATTGGAACAAATCAACTTACGATGAAAATGGCAACCCAGTATATTATGAAGATTCCGATGAATATTGGGAAAAATATGCCTATGACGAAAATGGTAACCAGGTTTATTATGAAGATTCCGATGAATATTGGGAAAAATACACCCACGACGAAAATGGTAATTTGGTATATTATGAAGATTCTGATGGTTACTGGGCGAAGAGAGCATACGATGAAAAAGGCAATCCTATCAGTTGGGAAACTTCCGAAGGTACTTATTACAAATCTACTTATGACGAAAATGGTAATGTAATTTACACAGAATATCACGGTGATTATTGGGAAAAATTCTCTTACGATGAGAATGGCAATTTGACTTATACGGAAAATTCCAATGGTTATTGGGAAAAATTTTCTTATGATGAGAATGGCAACCAGGTTTACAGCGAAGATTCCGACGGTTACTGGGCAAAGACCACTTACGATGAAAATGGTAATGAGTCATCCTGGGCTACTTCCGACGGTTTTTCTGAAGAATATAGCTACGATGCAAACGGCAATCTGACTTATCGCAGTGATTCTGATGGTTATTGGGCGAAGCAGTCTTTTGACGATAACGGCAACTTAACTCGTTGGGAAAATTCCTATGGTAATTGGGATTCTCACGCTTACGACGATAACGGCAACGAGATTTTCTATGAGTACTTCGACAGAGAATGGACTAAATATGACCACGATGAAGATGGTAATGTAGTTTATACGGAAGACTCATACGGATTCTTCTCCAAATCCAATTACGACGAAAACGGTAATGAGACTTACTACGAAGATTCTGACGATTATTGGAAAAAATCCACATACGACGAAAACGGTAACGAGATTTACTGGGAAGATTCTGACGAAGGCTGGGGTAAGTCAACCTACGACGAAAACGGTAATGAGACTTACTACGAAAACTCCAACGGGTATTGGGAAAAGTACAATTACGACGAAAACGATAATCTCGTTTACTACGAAGATTCTGACAGTTATTGGTACAGATACACATACGACGAGAATGGTAATCTTGTTTATTACGAAAACTCTCTCGGTATGTTCTACAAAAGCGAATTTGACGAAAACGGTAACGAAATTTACTACGAAAACTCCGACGGGTATTGGGTCAAAATTACATACGACGAAAACGGTAATGAAACTTATTGGGAAGATTCCGAGGAAGATTGGGGCAAGTCAACTTACGACGAAAACGGCAATCTTGTTTACAACGAAACATCCTATGATTATTGGGATAAATACGTTTACGACGAAAATGGCAACCTCGTTTACTACGAAGATTCCTACGGTTATTGGGAAAAGTATATTGTAATCGAAAAGTAAAATGAAAAAGCGCTCTCTTGTAAAAAAGAGGGCGCTTTTTTCCACTCATTACGCGTTCTTTTTTGCTTTTATAAAAGCATCTTAAATTGCGTTTTTATACGCATCAAAACGCAATTTTGCTCTTGACATTTTTTAGTATTAGGGTTATAATAAATGATAGCAGTTATATTTATTAAAAGGAGTAAGACTTATGAAGAAAAAGACTCGCGAAAGAAATATGAAAAAGATCAGCATTATCTGTATTGTTGCTATCGTTGTTGCATTAGCAACTCTGTTCGTTAATTGCTGGAGCTTCACTGGTGTGACAGAAAACCTTACAACAGGTGAAAAGCGTGTTGCAGAGATGGAAATGTCTCTTGCTTCTTATGTTTGGTTCCCCACTTCTGAAGCTGGTTTTGAATTCACAAAATATGTTAACAATCCCGCTTTGAGATATAAAGAAGAAGTTACTACTATGAAGCTTACATCAAAGAAGATTGAAGATATTACAAACACTTTGGTTGAAGCTGAAATCATCAAGGCTCCTAAGGAAAAGAAAAATACGGAAGTTAAAGAAATTCAGGAAATTAACAACCCCTTCACAACATATAACGGCGTATTGGTTGAAATCACTGATTACAGCACAAACGCATTCGACAAAAGATACAACGATACTCTTATGGCAGAATTGGGCCCCAAGAGCAAGATTGTAGAAAAGTACAACGAGTATGTTAAGGACATCGCTGCTTACGATTTCAAGGATGAAGTTTACTACAAGTACATAAACAAAGTTATTCTCTTCCCTGCTATTTTGTTCGTTGCAGCTATCGCAGGTATCCTTGTTATCCTTTTATTCACATTGAAGAAGAAAAAGTTCCCCCTTGCTCCCTCAATTTCAGCTCTTGCATTCGGTTTGTTGAATATTATAAACCTTGTTACTTGTCCCCTTTTCCTTTTGGCATCAGTTAAGACTCTTACAGTATTCGGTGCTATTTACGTAATCGTTACTCTTATTGGTCTTATCAACCTTATCATTGATGCAAAGGCTCTTAAGGCAGCAAAATAATTAATTGAAAGCAAAAGGATATGTCGGAAAGTTTCCGACATATCCTTTTTTTATTTTGCCCATTTGACAAATTTCGGCGCTCGCGTTATAATTAAGACATAATATGACAAAGGAACGTTTGCCATGAAGAAATTTTTAATTTTTGTTTGTTCCTTCCTGATATTTGCCATTATTTCTTTTCAGGTTATGGAATATATTTTTTTCAATATGAATACCCCTACTGCTCCAACTGTCAGCTATGCTCCCTCTTCCGCCAAAGAAGAATCTGACATCGTTACTATATCCATATCTGCCGTTGGAGACTGTTTCTTTGGCACTGACATAAATATTGTCGGTGCAGGCAATTTTGAAGAGGTAATGAAGCAGAACAATTACGACTATTCGTACTGTTTTAAAAATGTAAAAAAGTATTTTGAATCAGATGACCTTTCCATAGTTAATTATGAAGGCTGTATCTCTGAAAACGGAGAGCGCGCCGAAAAAGAGTTCTCTTTCCGCAGCAAACCAGATTACGTCAATTTTTTGAAAGAGGGTTCAATTGAAGTTGCAAACCTTTCCAATAATCATTCTTGGGATTATGGCGCATCTGCTTTGAGTGATACTAAAAAGATTCTGTCTGAAAACGGAATTGTGCATATTATGGGAAGCGATGTTGCCGTTTTGGAAAAGAAAGGTATAAAGATAGGTTTTATCGGAACAAGCACAATGAGACCGAGTGAAAATAACGCCTTTATTCAGAATATGAATTATCTAAAAGAACAATCTCCGGATATTATTGTCGCAGTCTTCCATTGGGGTGAAGAACGCTCGCTCGTGCCGAATAACGCTCAACAGAAGCTTGCACATACGGCGATTGATAATGGTGCTGATCTGGTAATAGGTCATCATCCCCACGTGCTTCAGGGCGTTGAAAAATACAATGGAAAGTATATTCTCTACAGCCTTGGCAACTTTGCTTTCGGTGGGTCCAAAAACCCTTCTGATAAAGACACAATGATTTTTAATCAGGTATTCTCGTTCAAGGATGGAAAACTAATTGACAAGGACGACGCTTCAATTATACCGTGTTCTATTTCTTCTGTAAGTAATGCTAACAACTATCAGCCCACTGCGCTCTCGGGAGATGAATTCATTCGTGCAAAAAACAAAATCATTGATCTTTCAAAGGATTTTGAAGGTATTGATGGAATTAAGTTTATAGAAGATTAAAAAAGCGTTATACCTATTATATTAGGTATAACGCTTTTAGTTTATGCTATTTCTTCTTCGATAGCAGGATTCTTTTTTGTTATTTTTGGTTTTTCTGTACCTTCAAATACCGCCTTGTTAAAAACAACTTTTTTGATGTTTTTATCAGAAGGAATTTCATACATCGCATCAGAAAGAACTTCTTCAACAATTGCGCGAAGTCCACGAGCACCTGTGTCACGTTCAATCGCCTTATTGGCGATGTATTCTATTGCGTCGTCCTTTATTTCGAGTTCTACGCCATCCATTTCAAAAAGCTTTACATACTGCTTTATAAGAGCGTTTTTCGGTTGAGTCAATATCATTTTGAGAGCTTCTTTATCAAGCTGTTCAAGCGTTACTACAACGGGAACTCGACCTACAAATTCCGGAATAAGACCGAACTTCAAAAGGTCTTGTGGCTGAACGAATTTAAAGCTTTCACCAACATCTCGCTTGGTTTTACTTTTAACTTCTGCGCCGAATCCTACACCCTGTTTGCCGACACGCTTTTCAATAATTTTGTCAAGTCCTGAAAACGCACCGCCACAGATAAAGAGAATATTTGTAGTATCAATCTGCAAAAGCTCCTGATGAGGATGTTTTCTTCCACCCTGCGGAGGAACTGATGCAACTGTACCTTCAAGAATCTTAAGAAGTGCCTGCTGAACACCTTCACCGCTTACATCACGCGTTATTGAAACATTTTCACTCTTTTTAGTGATTTTATCAATTTCGTCAATGTAGATTATTCCGCGCTCTGCCTTTTTTATATCATAGTCCGCTGCCTGAATAAGCTTTAAAAGGATATTCTCAACGTCTTCTCCGACATAACCTGCCTCAGTAAGGCTTGTAGCATCTGCTATAGCAAAAGGAACCTGAAGTACCTTTGCAAGAGTCTGTGCGAGAAGCGTTTTACCACTACCTGTAGGACCTATCATAAGAATATTGCTCTTTTGAAGCTCTACACCCTCTGTATCAACTTTTGAATTGATACGCTTGTAATGGTTATAAACAGCAACGGCAAGTGCCTTCTTCGACTTTTCCTGACCGATTACATAATCGTCAAGGATAGTCTTTATCTCCTTCGGTGCAGGTGTGTTTTCAATTTTTATATCTGCAGCAAGTGGATCCTTATCTTCGTAAAGGCCAAATTCGCTGTCAAGGATTTCAAAGCATACCTCTATACATTCGTCACAGATATATACACCGGGACCGGAAATAAGCTTATTTACTTCATCCTGCGATTTTCCGCAGAATGAACATTTAATATTTTTTTCGTCATTTTTCTGCAATATATATCAATCCTTCCCAAACAAGGTTTAAGGCTACGCATTGGCGTAGCCTTTTATGCAAAATTTATCTTGCAGTAATGATTTTATCAATCAATCCGTATTTAAGAGCTTCTTCAGCCGACATGAAGTTATCACGTTCTGTATCGCGCACGATTTCTTCAATCGGGCGTCCTGTATTTTCGCTGAGGATGGTGTTAAGTTTATCCTTCATACGGATAATTCTGTCTGCGTGAATCTTGATATCAGTTGCCTGACCCTGCATTCCACCAAGAGGCTGATGAATCATAATTTCACTGTTAGGAAGAGCAAGTCTCTTTCCCTTCGCACCGGCAGAAAGAAGGAATGCACCCATACTTGCTGCCATTCCGACACAGATTGTTGAAACATCACACTTGATGTAATTCATTGTGTCATAAATTGCCATACCTGCAGTAATACTACCGCCGGGGCTGTTGATATAAAGCATAATATCCTTGTCAGGGTCTTCACTTTCAAGGAAGAGCATCTGTGCAACGATAATACTTGCAGTCTGGTCATTTACTTCATCTCCGAAGAATATAATTCTGTCCTTAAGAAGTCTTGAAAAAATGTCGTAAGATCTTTCGCCGTGACCTGTCTGCTCAATTACGTATGGAACTAAACTCATATCTATTCCTCCTTACAGGTTTTATTAAGCCGAGGGGGGATTTCCCTCTCGGCTTATAATTTTTACTCTGCGTCTTTCTTAGTTGTTGTCTTCTTTGTTGTAGTAGTTTTCTTCGCAGTTGTTGTTTTCTTTGCTGTTGTAGTAGTCTTCTTTGCTGCAGGCTTCTTTTCTGCAGTTTCAGCAGCCTTCTTTGTTGTAGTAGTTTTCTTTGCTGCGGGCTTCTTTTCTTCTGCCGCTTCTTCCTTCTTGGGAGCAGCTTTCTTTGCAGGAGCTTTCTTAGCCTTGCCTGCCTTTGCAGCATCTACGATAACCTTAACAGTCTTCTGTGTCTTAAGGTCTGCCTTAAGAGCCTCAAGGTTAGCACCCATAAGTTCCTTAACCTTATCCACTTCCATACCGTACATATCAGCCATCTTCTTGAATTCTGCTTCAACATCTTCGTCAGTAGCTTCTACGTTTTCTGCCTTTGCAATTTCAGCAAGTACAAGCTGACCCTTAACTGTCTTTTCAGCAGTTTCTTTGAGCTGTTCACGAAGAGTTTCCATTGTCATACCAGTGTACATAAGGTACTGATCAAGAGGCATGCCCTGGCTCTGAAGTCTGTAAGAAATATCCTTAATCTGATCTTCAATCTGGTTTTCAACCATGCAAGCAGGAATTTCAACAGTTGCATTTTCAACAGCGATATCGATAACAGCATCTTCAAACTTGCGCTGTGCTTCTGCTTCCTTCTTTTCTTCGAGTTTCTTCTTTGCATCTGCACGGAGCTCGTCAAGTGTGTCAAATTCAGAAACGTCCTTTGCAAATTCGTCATCAAGTTCAGGAAGGTTCTTCTTTTCTACTGAATGAACAAGGCACTTGAAGATTGCTTTCTTACCCTTAAGCTCTTCTGCGTGATAATCTTCGGGGAAAGTTACATCAACGTCGAAGTTTTCACCAATCTTCTTACCTGCGATCTGTTCTTCAAAACCGGGGATGAAGCTGTTTGAACCAAGTACAAGTGCGTAATGTTCGCCCTTACCACCTTCAAAAGCTACTTCGTCAACGAAACCTTCAAAATCAAGGTCAACCTTGTCGCCCATTGCGATTTCGCCTTCTGTTACTGTTTCAACGCTTGCAGCGTTTTCCTGAAGCTTCTTGATTTCTGCTTCAACTTCTTCATCAGTTACAGTATTACCATCTTTTTCAGCAGTTAAACCCTTGTATTCGCCAAGAGTAACTTCGGGACGAACTGTAACAAGTGCGCTGAATACAAAGTTTTCGCCCTTTTCAAGCTTAACGATGTCGATTTCAGGCATTTCAACGGGTTCAATACCGCTTTCCTCTACTGCTTTATCATATGCACCGGGCACTGCAAAGTTAATTGCATCATCATAAAAAATTGCCTCAGTGTAATATTTTTCAATAATTCTTCTGGGTGCTTTACCCTTTCTGAAGCCGGGGATGTTAATCTGCTTAACATTCTTTTTATAGCTTCTTTCCATTGCTTCTTCGAACTGAGCGCTGTCAATTTCGATTTCGAGATACATTCTCTTATCTTCGCGCTGCTCTACTTTTAATACCTTCATCTTAGTTTCCTCCTATTGTTTAAGCACACGGGGGTCGAACCTCGTATGCCTTAAATTTGTAAAATTTGCACACTTTTCATTTGTCGTCCGTAGAAGGCGTCAGCCTATCTTCGTCCTCCGCATAAAAATTGCACTAAATTTTATGCATTTAAGGTCGAAGAGTTTTAAGACAGACAATTTTCG
>JAZREK010000101.1:0-11014 GCA_045660765.1 Clostridia bacterium | reverse complement strand
GATCCGACTTATGGTCCTACCGCGATTTTCGTTACAAAGACACTTGCACCCAGCCTTTTGAGTGCAATGGCCGTTGCGGCATATTCTTATATGGCGCTCGTTGCTGTAATTCAGGCTCCGATTATGAGAGCTCTTACAACTAAAGAGGAAAGAATGATTGTTATGGAGCAGCTTCGCCCCGTAACACAGCGAGAAAAGATAATTTTCCCCATCGTTGTTACACTCGTTGTTGTTCTTCTCGTTCCCGATGCAGCTCCCCTTGTAGGTATGCTCATGCTTGGTAACCTCTTCAAGGAAAGCGGCGTTGTAGAAAGAATTTCAAAAGCAGCACAGAACGAACTTATGAATATTATCACAATATTCCTTGGTGTAACTGTTGGTGCTACTGCTACTGCAGACACATTCCTTACACCTAAGACAATACTTATTATCTGTCTTGGCCTTGTAGCTTTCGGTGTAAGTACTGCAGGCGGCGTACTCTTCGGTAAAATTATGTGCAAGCTTTCAGGCGGTAAAATTAACCCCCTTATCGGTAGCGCAGGCGTAAGCGCAGTTCCTATGGCGGCGCGTGTATCACAGAAGGTTGGTCAGGAAGAAAATCCCTCAAACTTCCTTCTTATGCATGCTATGGGCCCCAACGTTGCCGGAGTTATCGGCAGTGCGGTAGCCGCTGGCGTATTCCTTGCATTGTTCAAGTAATACACATCAAATCTATTGAAAGGAAATAATTATCATGGAAAATAAAAGACCGGTAAAAATTACCGAAACAATTCTTCGTGACGCGCATCAGTCCCTCATCGCTACTCGTATGACAACTGCAGAAATGCTCGACGCAGTTGAAATGCTTGATAAAGTTGGTTTCAACGCACTTGAAGCATGGGGCGGCGCAACATTTGACAGCTGTCTTCGTTTCCTTAACGAAGATCCTTGGGAAAGACTCAGAAAAATCAAGGACAAGGCAAAGAATACACCCCTTCAGATGCTTTTCCGTGGACAGAACATCCTCGGTTATCGTCACTACGGCGATGACGTTGTAGAATACTTCGTACAGAAGTCAATCGCAAACGGTATCGATATAATCAGAATTTTCGATGCTCTTAACGATATTCGTAACCTCAAGACAGCTATCGAAGCTACAATCAAGGAAAAAGGTCACGTTCAGGCGGCTATCTCATACACAATTAGCCCCGTTCATACAAACGAAACCTTTATCAAAATGGCAAAAGACCTTGAAAATATGGGTGCAAGCAGTATCTGTATCAAGGACATGGCTGGTCTTCTCACACCTTACAACGCATACGACCTTGTTAAGGGTATGAAAGAAACTGTTAAAATTCCGATTGAACTTCATACACACTACACAAGCGGTGTTGCTTCAATGACTTACCTCAAGGCAATTGAAGCAGGCGTAGATATCGTTGACTGTGCTATGTCACCTCTTGCTATGGGTACAAGTCAGCCCGCAACAGAACCTATCGTTGCAGCTCTTCAGGGTACAGAATATGATACAGGTTATGACCTTAACCTCCTCAGTGATATTGCTGATTACTTCAGACCTATCCGTGAAAAGTATCTTGAAAATGGTACTCTTAATCCCAAGGCTCTTGCAGTAGACGTAAATACTCTTAAATATCAGGTTCCCGGCGGTATGCTTTCAAACCTTCTTTCACAGCTCAAGCAGCTCGGTGCAGAAGATAAGTTCCAGGAAGTTCTCAAGGAAGTTCCCCGCGTTCGTGAAGATGCAGGCTTCCCTCCGCTTGTAACACCTACAAGCCAGATTGTTGGTTCACAGGCAGTGTTCAACGTAGTGCTTGGTGAAAGATATAAGAACGTTACAAAGGAATTCCGCGGAATGGTTAAGGGTGAATATGGCAGAACACCTGTTGAAGTAAGCGATGAATTCGCAAAGAAGATTCTTGGCGAAGAAAAGCGTATCACAGGCAGACCTGCTGACGATATCCCCAACGAACTTGATAAGTTCAGAAGCGAAATCAGCGAATATATCGAACAGGATGAAGACGTTTTAAGCTACGCTCTCTTCGGACCTGTTGCTACAAAGTTCTTTGAATACCGTCAGGGTCAGAAGTATAAAATTGATCCTGTACTTGCAGATAAAGAAAACAAAGTACACCCCATGTAATTGGTGGGCGCGATAAAGCAGCACCGACCACAAAACGCGTGTTTGTTATAGGTTTCTTGCTTTTAGCGACAAAGATTACAAAGCAACTTTGATTGAATTAAAGAAGGAATCCGTTTTTACGGATTCCTTTCTTTTTATGTGTTTTGTTACGCGCAAACTTCGCCTCTCGGCGTACTATTGTACGCCGTCGGATAACCCCTTGGCTCAGTTTGTGCGTTCTGCACTACTTTCTCATTGCCCACGGGCGCGATAAGGTTTTTAGCTTTTTTTGTCGAATGTGTTGCAATTTGTTTTTTTAGATGCTATAATAATTTTGCCAAACAAAATCGAATATTATATACAAACAAAGCGATATGTTTTTATCTCTTGGTAAAAACATGTGGCTTCTTATTCATATATCGTTTTGTTTGTGGTTATGGATTTTGTTTGGCGACAGGAAGCTCATGTGTTTTTCATGCGTCGGCTTTTTGTCGGCGCATTTTTTAATTTCTGTAAAACGGGGGATAAGAATGAGAATCGGTATAAAAAGAAAACTTGAAAAAAACGGCAGACTTGTAATTCCGATAGAATTGCGCGATTTTTATCATTTTGAAGATGACAAGGAAGTTGAAATTATAGCCACTCCCGAAGGCGTTTTGATTACCAACCCCAATTACAAAATGGTAAAAGCAGAAAAAGACTAAAAAACACTTGACTTTACTACTGTAAAGCGATAAAATATATACGAACTTAATTAATAAATGCGTTTGAGCAGGAACAAGTAAGTGTGTTTCAAACTTTGAGAGAGTTGCCGTCTGGTGCGAGGCAATGGGGAGAGCACGACTGAATACATTCTGTGAGCAGTGCACCGAAAGAAAGCGTCGCTTTGCAAGTAGGCTGCAACGGGAGTTCCCGTTATAGAACAAGAGTGTTGATTGACACTTAAAAGGCTGTTATCGTGAGGTGGCAGTAAATTGAGGTGGTACCACGGATATACAATACATCCGTCCTCTGAATTTTTATTCGAGGACGGTTTTTTTATTTTAAAAATCCTCCTCGCAGGAAAAGAGGTTTTCTAAATGGAAAAAACAAAACAAAATCTTTCGGTGCGTTGGGCATATATGGTTATCGGTGTTATAGCCATGCTTTTTGCAGGTGTGCTCTATGCATGGTCAATTCTGAAGTCTCCACTTGCCGAAGAGTTCGGATGGGGTGCTTCACAGCTTGCACTTAACTTTACCCTTGCGATGACATTTTTCTGCATTGGCGGACTTCTCGGTGCACAAATCTCAAAACGGGCAGGACATAAAATTGCTCTTTTGGTATCAGGTTTATTGTCTGCGATGGGATTTGTACTGACCGCACTTTTAAAAGATACATCTGTTGTAATGCTCTATATCACATACGGCGTATTGGCAGGTAGTGGTATCGGTATTGCTTATAATGTTGTTATCGCAACTGTCAGCCGCTGGTTTCCCGATAAAAAAGGACTTTGCTCAGGCTGTCTTATGATGGGTTTTGGTGCGTCAGCATTGGTTCTTGGCAATATGGCAGATGCAATGTTTAAAAGCAGTATAGGTTGGCGTTCTACCTATATAATTCTTGGAATAGCAATTTTTGTGGTTATTGCTTTGTCAGGCTTCATCCTCAAAACTCCCGATTCGGAAACAATACTTCCCGAGGCAAAGAAAACTAAAAAAACAGAAGAAGATAACGAAAAGAAAGATTACACATCAAAACAGATGCTTGCTCGTCCGTCATTCTGGATGGCATTTATCTGCATATCATTTCTCGCCGCTGTAGGAAGCAGTGTAATCAGCTTTGCCAAGGATCTGGCTCTGTCAGTAGATGCTCCCGAGAAACTTGCCGTTTCTCTGGTAGGTGTGCTTTCTGTTTGTAATGGTATCGGACGCATTATTACCGGCGCAGTTTTCGATGCTATCGGTCGTCGTAAAACAATGCTTTGCGCAAATATTATCACAATCTGTGCGGCAGGTGTTACCCTTGTTGCAGTATCTGTTAATTCACTTGTTTTGTGCATCATCGGATTGTGCCTTACTGGTATGTCATATGGTGCGTGTCCTACTATTACTGCGGCATTCACTTCATCCTTCTTTGGTATGAAGCATTTTTCAAACAATATGGCTCTTATGACATTTACTGTTATGGCAGGTTCGCTGATTGCAACTGCATCAAATAAGGTTTTAGAAATAACAGGCGGATATACAGGCGCATTTATAATGCTTCTTGCTCTTACTTTTGTATCGTTAATACTTAATCTTTTCATCCGCAAACCATAAATAAAAAGACACCGCAAGGTTTTCCTTGCGGTGTCTTTTTATTTAAGCTCTATTGCTCTGTCGCCCTTTTTAGCATTTCCTTTTATAATGGGACGAACCTCTTTATAATCTGACATATTACATACAATCATCGGTGTTGAAAGCTTGTACCCCTCACGCCTGATACCCTCTTTATCAAAAGAAATAAGAAGGTCTCCTTTTTTCACCCTGTCGCCGTCTTTGACGTGCGCCTCGAAATATTTTCCGTACAGCTTAACCGTATCAATACCGATGTGCATAAGAATTTCTGCACCGTTATCGGACTCGATGTTGATTGCGTGCTTTGTCTGGAACAGCATCGTTACTGTACCATCGCAGGGGGAGTAGAGCTTTCCCTCGCTCGGCTCGATCGCGATACCATCGCCTAGTGTTTTTGTAGAGAATACCTCGTCCTCTACATCTTCAACACGAATAACCTTACCTGTCATATGCGAAAAGAGAGTTTCCTCTTTTGAGGATTTTTTCACATTCGTATCAATGCCGATTTCAGCGGCGTTTTCGGAAATGAGTTCCTTTGCAGTGCTTGACTGCATATAATCCTCAAGATTTGATTTGATAACAGAAACTTTCGGTCCGTACACGACCTGTATGCCGTGACCTTTGCGGATGACACCGGAAGCTCCGCTTTGCTTGAGCGCCGCCTCGTCTACATGGTCAGGTTCTTTGACCGTAACTCGTAGCCTTGTCGCACAACAGTCAATATCCGCGATATTATCTTCTCCGCCAAGACCTTTTAAAATCAGCGCACTCACGCTGTCGGGAGCTTTTTGAGATTTCTTTCTCGCGTCAACATCTTTTCGGGTATAAAGCTTTGTTTCCTCGTCATCGCTTTCGCGACCAGGTGTTTTGTAACCAAATTTCTTAATCATAAAATAGAACACCGCAAAGTACAAAAGCGCGTAGAGAAGACCGACTACGACAATCCATATCCAGTTTGTTTTTTCGTTGCCTTGTAAAATACCAAACAGCGTCAGGTCAATAAGACCGCCCGAGAATGTCATTCCGACACCGACGTTTAAGATGTGCATCAGCATAAATGAAAGTCCGGCAAGTACACAATGAACGCCATACATGAGTGGTGCTACGAAAAGGAATGTGAATTCAAGTGGCTCGGTAATACCTGTAAGCATCGCGGTAAGTGCCGCAGAAAGAAGAAGTCCGCCGACAATCTTTTTCTTTTCGGGACGGGCGAGCTTGTACATAGCATACGCCGCCGCAGGAAGACCGAATATCATAAAGGGGAACTTACCTGCCATAAATCTTGTCGCTGAAACAGAGAACTGTGTGGTTGACTGCGAAGCAAGCTCGGCAAAATAGATATTCTGCGCACCCTGTACAAGAATGCCATCAATCATAGCAGAACCACCTATATCCGTCTGCCAGAAGGGGATATAGAAAACGTGATGCAATCCAAACGGGATAAGTGCACGTTCAATAATACCGTAAATCCATGTGCCGAAATATCCCGATGCTAAAACAAGATTGCCAAGACTTGCAATCCAACCCTGAACAATCGGCCATACATAAAACATCAGAACACCAACACCAAGGAAAACAATGCTTGATATAATAGGAACAAATCTCGTTCCACCGAAGAACGAAAGAACCTGCGGAAGCTCAATCTTATAAAATCTATTGTGAAGCGCCGCAACGCCAAGACCTACAACAATACCACCGAAAACACCCATCTGAAGTGTTGTGATACCGAGCACGCTTGTTGTAGTGTTGGCAGCAAGAGCTTCTACACCGCCCTTTGCCGCGATAAGTGTGCTTATGGCGGTATTCATAATAAGGTAACTGATAGCACCTGAAAGTGCGGCAACCTCTTTTTCTTTTTTAGCCATACCGATAGCAACACCCATCGCAAAAAGGAGAGGCAGGTTATCGAAAACTACACCACCTGCTTTACTCATAATATTAAGTATGGTGTAGAGGAGACCGCCCTCACGGATAATATTAGTAAGGTTGTATGCGTTAAGCGTAGTCGGATTCGTAAACGAGCTACCTATTCCGAGCAATAACCCTGCAACAGGGAGAAGGGCAATAGGGAGCATAAACGAGCGTCCGACACGCTGAAGCACTCCAAAAACTCTGTCTTTCATAAATAATCCTCCTTATTTATTGTCGTTGTTATTATCTTATTTTTAAGGAAAATTATTCGCGTTTTTGATAGTTGTAGTTAAAATGACGGAGAATGATTGAAAAATCTGTGAAATGTGTGATTTTTTGTGAATTTATGTGTTTTTCTATTGACAGAATGTGTGGTTTTGTTGTATTCTATATATGTAGAAATATGATGGCAACTATGCCATAACGGAAATAAAGGAATGAACAGTTATGGATATTTCCAAAGTTAAAGGAAGAATTTTTGACATACAGAAATATAGTGTTCACGACGGCCCTGGAATAAGAACAATCGTCTTTTTAAAGGGATGTGCTCTCCGTTGCCGTTGGTGTTGTAACCCCGAGTCGCAGAGTTTTGATTTTCAGAATATGAAGACCGAGGAATCATCAAAACTTATCGGCAAGGATGTCACTGCAGGCGAGGTTTTTGACGAGGTTAAAAAGGATGCCGCATATTTCCGCAGAAGCGGTGGCGGACTTACCCTCTCGGGCGGAGAGATGCTTCTTCAGCCTGATTTTGCACTGGCACTTTTAAAGCTTGCCAAGAGTAATGGTTTTACTACTGCAGTAGAATCAACAGGCTTTGCACAATTTGAAACTATCGAAAGATTACTTCCGTATATTGATACATATCTTCTTGATATCAAGCATATTAACAGCGATAAACATAAGGAGTTTACTACCCAACCCAACGAGCTTATTCTGGAGAATGCCATAAAGATTGCACAGCTCGCAAAGAAGTGTATAGTACGCGTTCCCACGATTCCGACCTTTAACGATACCGAGGAAGAAATAAGGGAGATCGCACGCTTTGCAAGGACTAAAATGAGGGTAGAGGAAATAAACCTTCTTCCGTATCACAACTTTGGCAGGGATAAGTATACGGGACTTGGTCGCGACTACCTTATGGGCGATATTCTTCCCCCGACAGATGAGCATATGGAAAAGCTTAAAAAGGTCTGCGAGGAAGAGGGACTCATCGCAAAGATTGGAGGGTGACCATTGAACGATTTTGAACTTGACAAGAAAATGAGGATAATTCAGGAGCTTGTTCCCGGTAAACAGATTACCCTCGCACACGTAATTGCAAACCCTGATAAAATTCTCTATAAAAAACTCGGACTTGACCCCGCTGTTGATTACAGCAAGTCGGCAATCGGCATTGTAACAATGTCACCTGCCGAAACTGCAATCATTGCAGGGGATATAGCGACCAAGGCATCGGGAGTTGAACTTGGGTTCGTTGACCGTTTCAGCGGAACTCTTATTGTGACAGGTACTGTCAGCGAGGTTCAGGCGGCTGTGGAGGCACTTTGTCGATACGCTGAAAAAACACTCAATTTCACAGTGTGCCCGATAACGAGAACTTAAAAACAACGAAAATTATGTTGGATTGTGGGAAAATATTTGAAAAAACCACATTTCAGAATAGCAAAATATCAAAAAACATTGAAATTTTATCAAAAAAGAGCGAAAAAACACACAAAACCACAGAAAAACTCACAAAATCTGTTGACAAGCGCTCTAAAATATTATAAAATAGATGTAGAAAATAATTTTAATTCTTTTTGAAAGGATGATTTTAATATGGTAAACGAATACGAGATCAAAAAACAAATTTGCGAAATCGGTAAGCGTATCTATGACAGAGGCATGGTTGCTGCAAACGACGGTAACATCTCTGTTAAGATCAACGACAACGAATTCCTCTGCACACCCACAGGTGTTAGTAAGGGCTTCATGACTCCCGACTACATCTGCCGTGTTGACAAGGAAGGTAACGTTCTTGAAGCTAACGGCTCATTCAAGCCTTCAAGCGAAATCAAGATGCATATGAGAGTTTATAAGCATCGTCCTGATGTTAAGAGTGTTGTTCACGCTCATCCCATCTATGCAACATCTTTCGCAATTGCAGGTATTCCGCTTACTCAGCCTATCATGCCCGAAGCAGTAATTGCTCTTGGTTGCGTTCCGATTGCTGAATACGGTACACCTTCTACAAACGAAATCCCCGATGCAGTTGAAAAGTATCTTCCTCACTTTGATGCAGTTCTTCTTGCAAACCACGGTGCTCTTGCATTCAGCGATTCACTTCTTGCTGCATATCACAAGATGGAATCTCTTGAATTCTACGCACAGCTTCTCTTCAACGCAAGACAGCTTGGCGGTCCTAAGGAACTCAGCGCAGAGCAGGTTCAGGGACTTTACGAAATCCGTCGTCAGTTTGGTCTTAAGGGTAAGCACCCCGCAGACATCTGCGTAGGCGGTAAGAACAGCTGTCACGCTTGTGGCGGTTGCTCAGTAGCACACGGTGTAGGTGGCGCTGCAGACAGCGACCTCGTAGCTGCTATCACAAAGAAGGTTATCGAATCTCTCGGTAAATAATCTTTCGTTAAAAATTCCAATTCACATAGAAAGGACTAAGACACATGGACATCAATTCAGAAAAAATTCAGCAGATAGTTGCACAGGTTCTGAGTGAGATGAATGGTGCTCCCGCTGCAAAGAAGTCAGCTTCTTCCGGTCCTATCCCGAAGACAAGCCGCGCGGCAATGCTTACAAAGCTTGAGCATTACGACATTAAGGAATTTCCTATTCCCGAGCTTGGCGACGATGATATTCTGGTAAAGGTTGAAGGCTGTGGTGTTTGCGGTACAGACGCACACGAATTCAAACGCGATCCCTTCGGTCTTATCCCCGTAGTTCTCGGTCACGAGGGTACAGGCGAAATCGTAAAGATGGGTAAGAACGTTAAAAAGGACAGCGCAGGTAAGCCTCTCTCAGTTGGTGATAAGGTTGTTACTTGTATGATTTTCAAGGACAATCCCGATATCACAATGTTTGACCTTAACAAGCAGAACGTTGGCGGTGCTGACGTTTACGGTCTCCTTCCCGACGATGATATTCATCTTAACGGTTGGTTTGCAGACTATATGGTAATCCGCGGTGGTTCAACAGTATTTAACGTAAGTGATCTTGACCTTGATTCAAGAATCCTTATCGAGCCTTGCGCAGTACTTATTCACGCAGTTGAACGTGCAAAGACAACAGGAATCCTCAGATTCAACAGCCGTGTTGTTGTACAGGGTTGCGGACCTATCGGTCTTATCTGTATAGCAATTCTTCGTACAATGGGTATCGAAAATATCACAGCAGTTGACGGTGAACAGAAGCGTCTTGACTTTGCAAAGGAAATGGGCGCAACAGCAACAGTTAACTTTAAGGAACACAAGGCAATTGAAGCTCTCGCAGGTGCAGTTGAAAAGTCATTCGGCGGCTACCTTGCAGACTTTGCATTCCAGTGGACAGGTTCTCCCATTGCACACAGCAATATTTACAAGTTCATCAGAAACGGCGGTGGCCTTTGCGAACTTGGTTTCTTCATCAACGGTGGCGACGCGACAATCAATCCTCACTTCGACATCTGTTCAAAAGAAATCACAACAGTTGGCTCATGGGTATACACACTCCGTGACTATGCAACAACATTTGATTTCTTAAAGCGTGCGAAGGGTATCGGCCTTCCGATGAGCAAGCTTATCACTCATCGTTATCCGCTTTCACAAATCAATGAGGCACACGAGACAAACCTCAAGATGGAAGGTCTCAAGATTGCCATCATCAACGAGTAATTAATATTAATTTTAATTTTTAAATATTTTAGGAGGTAACTAAAATGGCACAGGAAGCATTAGGTATGATCGAAACAAGAGGTCTTGTTGCAGCAGTTGAAGCAGCAGACGCAATGGTAAAGGCAGCAGAAGTATCACTTATTGGTACAGAAAAGATCGGTAGCGGTCTTGTAAGCGTTATGGTTCGTGGCGACGTTGGTGCAGTTAAGGCAGCTGTTGAAGCTGGCAGCACATGCGCAGGCAGACTTGGCGAACTCGTAGCAGTTCACGTTATTCCTCGTCCTCACGGCGACGTTGAAAAGATTCTTCCCACTTTATAATTAAAAGGGTGAGTCAAAATGGCTGAAAAGAAAACTCAGACTACAAAAAAAGCAGCTCCTAAAAAGGCGGTTGCTCCTAAGGTAGCTCCCGAAAAGGCAGAAGCTACTGTTGAAATTAAAAAGGAGGTTAAAGTTATGACTCAGGAAGCTTTAGGTATGGTTGAAACAAGAGGTCTTGTAGCAGCAATTGAAGCAGCAGATTCAATGCTCAAGGCAGCAAATGTAACACTTATCGGCACAGAAAAGATCGGTAGCGGTCTTGTAAGTGTTATGGTTCGTGGTGATGTAGGTGCAGTTAAGGCTGCTGTTGAAGCAGGTAGTGCAAATGCAGGAAAGCTCGGCGAACTCGTAGCAGTTCACGTTATTCCTCGTCCTCACGGCGATGTTGAAAAGATTCTTCCCACTCTTAAATAATTGGGGGAATAAAAATGTTAATTGGTAAAGTTGTCGGAAGTGTTGTTTCAACACGGAAGAACGAAA
>JAZREK010000100.1:0-10382 GCA_045660765.1 Clostridia bacterium | reverse complement strand
TCCGTCACAAGGTCGCCTACGCACATAACGGAAACAGGATTTTCGGGAGAAGGAGTTTCCGCTTGAAAGCAGGTTCCTGTAATCTTTGCATTATAAATTTTGTCATTGTAGCTGTTTTCAAGCGATACCTCTCCGTCACCTTCAAACGACACCATTTCATACCCTGCGATTTTCTTATCGCCTTTATAAAACTGTGCAGGGCGGAAATCGCCCTTGCACAATGTTGATTTTTTATCTTTTATGTAAATCATTCATCTACCTCCTTGATTGGCACTATGGGGGACGGGGACATTTTTGTAATCCGCAGGTGCACAAAAAATGGACCTGTCCCCAAGCGAAAAGTTAACAACAAATGGGACGATGAGCAACAAAAGCCACTTCCGTTTGGGGACGGGTCATTTTTGTTGCGCCTTTGGCTAACAAAAGCCACTTCCGTTTGGGGACGGGTCATTTTTGTTACGCCTTTGGCTAACAAAAGCCACTTTCGTTTGGGGACGGGTCATTTTTGTTACGCCTTTGGCTAACAAAAGCCACTTCCGTTTGGGGACGGGTCATTTTTGTTACGCCTACGGCTAACAAAAAACACCCCGTCCCCCATACCACTATCATTTAATAAATTAAGTAATACGTATCCTCACCCTTGACGGCGTTTTCAAATTCAACCTCACTCATTTCGACAAGTCGGTGGCCGTTAATCATAGCCGCATTTGTTGAAGTATTAGAGTGTTCTGCATTACCTGACTGCACTGCATAACTTGTACCCCACACAACCCAGTTTTCAAGTGCCGTGGGATTGCCGAGACACTGCCAGGTTTTTGTGATTGTTCTTTCGCCGTTTACTGTTTCAACAAGCTCGGCAAGGTCGCCTCGCTGTGCCACAAGACTTGTAAGCTCGTCTTCGCTCTCAACGACATAAATCTCCTGTGTAGCTGTTGCAGGGATTGCGGAAAGCGGAAGTTTCCCGTTCTGTGCGAGAATAATGTCACCCGAATTTATCATATTAAGCAAATCGGAATATGCCTGCGACGATACTTCCTCGGACTTTTTCGCGTTTTCAGCAGATGAAATCGCCTGCTGTGCCGCTTCGTTCACATCTTTAATTTCCGGAATAGCAAGTTCAAGGAGTTCCTCCTTCTGTTCGCTTGTAAAATCCTTATATGTAAATGCAGGTCCGCGTACATTTCCGACATTGAATCTGTAATTTTCACCATCAAGCGTCAAGATGAGTTCTCCGCTTTCGTTAAGCTGGGCTTTTGGCGGTGTTGTTGAATCGGGATAGCTTATCCACAAGTCACCATTTTCATCAACTGAAAGAGAGTAAAAACCGTTTGCCGCGGCACAGATACCGCCCTTACCGCGTTCACCTCTGTCACCCTTTTCGCCTTTCTCACCTTTTTCACCTTTTTCGCCACGTTCGCCTTTTTCTCCGCGTTCACCGCAAAGTCCCTGCGGTCCCTGATTGCCCTTTTGACCACGCTGTCCGCGTGATGCAATAAGGAGCCAGAACTCTCCGTTTTCGGGCGAGATTCCGACACATTCTTTTCTGCATAAATATGTCGAGCCGTTAAAAACTACCTTGTTTTCTCTTTTGTAAAACACACCATCGTCGTATTCTTCCCATACGCCGATGTTTTCGCAAAGAGTGTCAAGTTCGCGTCTTGTGTCCTTCATAAGAGCACTGACTCTGGGCATAAGTTCTTCAAATTCCTTCTGTAACTGCATGGCTTCGCTCGGAGATATGGGCGCGATATCCTCCCCTCCCTGCGAATACGCTACAAAAAGACTGTCTGTCACACTCTTATTTACCACGTCGGGATTAAGTGTGTGATACCCCTCGACCGTAAAGGTACACCAACCTGCAGTTTTCATCACGGCAGAAGGAATTGCCGAGGTGTAAGTATCTGCACCTTCCACTTCCGGCACGAGGATTACACTCGTAAGATTTTCGCCACGACTATCGCGCCACAAGACGCGTTTCGCGTGATTTTCCCAGCTTTTATCAAACACAAAATTAACATTGGCACTGCTTCCTGCGGCCCCTGCGTTTTTGCTGCTTTTTTCAGCGAACTGACCGTTGATTTTTACTTCTATGGTATTCATATTTTCCTCCTTTTTCTGTACACAGATATTTTTGCACAAAAAACCCCCCAGTATATCATACTGGGGGGTTTGCCGAAAGTCGTTACACTTTTTCTGTTTTTTTACTTTTTATTTCTGATATATTCATCCATAGCCGCTGCAGCTTTTTTGCCGGCACCCATGGCAAGAATTACAGTTGCCGCACCTGTTACGGCATCTCCACCGGCAAAAACACCTTCGCGGGATGTTTTTCCATCTTCACCGTCTGTCACGATACATCCGTATCTGTTCGTTTCAAGGCCGGGTGTGGTTTTGTGAATCAGCGGATTGGGGCTTGTTCCGATTGACATAATGACAGTATCAAGGTCAATCACAAACTCGCTGTCCTTTACCTCTACGGGTCTTCTTCTTCCGCTTTCATCAGGTTCGCCGAGTTCCATTCTGATACATTTTATGCCTGTTACGTTTCCGTTTTCATCGCCGAGAATTTCTATGGGGTTTGTAAGCGTTTTGAAGATAATTCCTTCTTCTTCAGCGTGCTCAATCTCCTCAAGTCTTGCAGGAAGTTCCTCCATACCTCTGCGGTAAACAATGTAAACTTCATCTGCACCGAGTCGCATTGCGCTTCTTGCCGCATCCATCGCAACATTACCGCCACCGACTACTGCAACACGCTTGCTCTTTTTGATAGGAGTTTTGCTTTCAGGCAGATACGCCTTCATAAGATTAACGCGTGTTAAATATTCGTTTGCGCTGTAAACACCGCAAAGAGCTTCGCCCTTGATATTCATAAATCTGGGGAGACCTGCGCCGCCTGCGACATAGACAGCTTCAAAGCCATCTTCAAAAAGCTCGTCAATAGTGATTGTTTTGCCGATAACCACATTGGTTTCTATCTTTACTCCCATAAGAGTGAGCTTACTTATTTCCTCGCGCACAATGTCTTTGGGAAGACGGAATTCGGGAATTCCGTAAACAAGCACACCACCTGCTGTATGAAGAGCCTCAAACACAGTTACATCATAGCCGAGTTTACGAAGATCTCCTGCCGCGGTAAGGCCAGAAGGACCTGCGCCGACAACGGCAACCTTAAGACCGTTTGACGCGGGAGGTGTTATCTCCTCGCTATAATTTTCGCGGCAATAGTCCGCAACAAATCGTTCAAGTCTGCCGATAGCAACACTTTCGCCCTTGATACCGCGGACACAAGTGCTTTCGCACTGACTTTCCTGCGGACAAACTCTACCACAGATTGCGGGAAGAGCACTTGACTGACTGATAACTTCGTATGCACCCTTTATATCTTCGTTTGCAAGTTTTTCGATAAATGCAGGAATATCAATTTCAACGGGACACTTTTTCTGACATGGCTTTGTTTTACAGTTAAGGCAACGTTTCGCCTCTTCTATTGCCATTTCATAGGTGTAGCCTGTTGCAACTTCTTTGAAGTTTTTTCTTCTTACATCAGGCTCTTGTGCAGGCATCGGAGTCTTTTTCATTTCCATATTTGCCATATCAGAGCACCTCCTTTTTGAGAAGGTTACAATGCTCTTCGCGTCTTTTACCTTCAAACTCGCGGTAGACACCGCCTCGTTTCATAGCTTCATCAAAATCCACAAGGTGTCCGTCAAAATCAGGACCGTCAACGCAGGCGAATTTTGTTTCGCCTCCAACGGTAAGTCGGCATCCGCCACACATTCCCGTACCGTCAACCATAATGGGATTCATTGAAACGGTTGTTTTTATATTGTACTTTTTAGTAAGAAGACTTACAAATTTCATCATAACAAGCGGGCCGATAGCTATCACTTCGTCATACTCGTTACCGTCTGCAATAAGCTTTTCAAGAGCCTCGGTTACAAGACCTTTTTCGCCGTAGCTTCCATCGTCTGTCATAATTTTAAGGATATCACTTACACAATTAAACTCATCCTCTAAAATTACAAGGTCTTTATTTCTGAAGCCGACGACACTATGAACAACAGCGCCGTTTTCGTGAAGTTTTTTTGCAACGGGATATGCAATCGCACAGCCTACGCCACCGCCGACAACACAAACTTTTTTAAGTCCGTCAAGCTCGCTCGGAGTTCCGAGAGGACCTACAAAATCGAGAATATATTCACCCTCGGAAAGAGAGTTAAGTTCCATTGTAGCTTCGCCGACAATCTGAAAAATGATAGTTATTGTTCCTTTTTCGCGGTCATAATCAGCGATAGTCAGCGGAACGCGTTCGCTGTCTTCTTTTGTTCTGAAAATAATAAACTGTCCTGCCTGCGCTCTTTTAGCAACAAGCGGAGCTTCGACAACCATTTTCGTAACAGTAGGGTTGAGAAGCTTTTTTTCAAGAATTTTATACATTTTATCAAGCCTTCAATCAATTTTAATATGCATTATATTATACTACTCTTTCTTTTCGATTTCAAGGCTTGTTGTGTTATTTTGGGGGGGGTGTTTTTTGTTTATTTGTTATAAATTTTGTACTTTTGCGCTTTTTTGTACTCGTAATCAGATGTCGTAAGTCCTTCCGGAAGTCGGAGAATCTCTGCGCTTTCTTTATCAAGATAGCCAAGAGTCTGCCATTTTTCAACGGCCCATTTTATCCTGTTCTCCTCTTCTTTTTCCGCCTTTTCAGCAAGATAGTCCTCGTGTTCTCTGTCGTCTATTGACTTTTTGTATTCAAAGTCTCTGTTATCTGTCTCTTTTTTGTACGTAAAGTCTCTGTCATCCGTCTCTTTTTTGTACGCAAAGTCTCTGTCATCCTTTTCTTTTTCGTACGCGAACTCGGCATCCTTGCGTTCTTCTTCTCTCAGGTACTTTTCATAGTCCTGTTCATTAAGGAATTTTTCGTACTCAAATTCTCTGTTCTTGTTGTACTGAGAAACGCTGTCTTTATAAATGTTATAATCGTCTTCCCTCATATCAAGAAGCATTTTGAGAGTGTCTTCTTTTATGCCGATTTCTTCCAGATATCTTTCAAAAGCATCTTCGTAGAGCATAGGAATTTTATCTGTCAGCTTTTCGTTATAGTAATTACGGCTCTGTGCCGCAACACCTGCCGCATAGCTTGATGCTACGCCACCGGTGTTGGTCGCAAGCTCGCCCAGAATATCTTCCATTGCACGTTCACCTTCGCGCTCGTATTCCTTTTTGTAGTACTTATAAAGCTCGTCTTCTAAAGGATTGTATGAAAATTTTCTGACTTCCGTAAGCTCTTTGAGAAGCTTTTCGACCTGATTATCGTACTTGGGCTGATAAGAAGGCGCCTGCTCCTGATACGGAAAAGAACCTTCTCCCATAATATAGCGCACGGCTTCGTCATAAATATCGTCTTTTGCATACTGGCTAAGCCCTTCTGTTCCCGACGCTTTCTGAACTCTTTTTCCGAGAGTATCCGAAACTGTCTTTTTCGATGCACCGCTGTCCATCTGCTGACGCAGTTTTGCAGAATAATCCGTTGTATCAAGCCATCCGCTGAAACGGTTTGTTTTTTCATAGTCAAGATTTTCGGAATCTATTTTTTCGTTACGAAGCTTCTCGTATTGTGCGGCACTTTCATAATCGCCCGCCTTTACGGCTTCGTTTATTTTCTCCTGATAGTCAATATTTTTATCGTAGCTCATTGTCCTCCCCCTTGTAGATGTTTGTTTTTGCAGTATCAATTTCTATAATGTTACTGCTGTCAAGATGTGTCAAAATGTAGGAAAGCTCATCTTCCAGGATGTGCAGATGGTTTTCTATTTTTCTCAGTTTTTCTTCTGTCGTATATCCTGACAAATCACCAAGTTTTGAAATAAACACTTGCGTCACCTCAATTTACACAAAATTCTCTGACAACAGAATTTATGATGCTTTTTCCCTTGCCCGAAAGACGCAGTTGTACCTCGCGACACCCTTTCACGATGCAGGGAATATTGACATACTTTTTCCCGTCGCCGTAAGAGGTGTTCACCTCTTCCCACAATCCGCCGTCTTTTCGCACCTCGGTCTTGATGTAAGCTCCGTCCGAAAGTTCGGCGCTAACATGGATACGGCTGTAATTTTTGGTTTTGTGGTGTCCTTCGTCAAATGGGCGGAAGGTTATGCTCCACTCAGCATCTTTGTCACATTCTTTTTCTATTTTTTCCAAGCCGTTGTTTTTGAGTCTGTACAAGCTTCCGCCGAAAAACAAATAAGACAGAGTATCATCTATACCCGATTTACTCCACAGATTTTTCTCCCCGTCCCACACAAATTCGCACCTGCCGTCTTTTGTGTCTGCGGTGATGAAATAATGCTTCCCGTCGCTTCCCGCGACAGCATTTTCCAGTGTAATCTCGCCAAGCTTGTCGCTTATTCGTCTCGGAGTTCCTCCCGAATAAACATAAATTCCTCCGACACCGCTGTAAACAAGCTTTTCGCCCATGGTCACAATGCTTTTATCGTCCTGCTTGTAAATCCCGCCGTCAAAGCACAGCGATAGCTGGAAATTAGACGGACGATTTCCGTAAAGACGGTAGCAGGCATTTTCCTTGAAAAACAAGCATCCGTTTGAATAAACTGTGCAGGCAGTAAAATCGCCGGCACTGTTACTTTCAACGGCAAAGCTGTCTGTCGAGAGGTTTTTGTACTTGAAAAAGTTTGTTGCATCACCTAAAGCGGAGGCGTATATGACATTATTTTCACATCCCCAAAGGCGGTTTTCATAGCTTAAAACACACGTAAAATCGGGTATTTTCCTCTGCACGGTTACATCTGCGTTTTCCTTTCCCGCGGCGAATGTCCCTTCGGCAAAAACAAGTGAATTTCCATTTACGGAAACAATCGTTGCACTTTTGTTATTTGCCGTAATATCATTGCATCCGTCTATTTCCACGACATCACCTTCACGAAGCTGGTCAAAGACATTTTTCATAACATTGGTTATGCTTGTTTTTTCGCTTGTAACAATATAAGTTTCATCTTCTTCTGAATAGGTCGCGCTCTGAACGGTGCAGTATTCGCCTTCCGTACAATTCTCGTTATAAATAGTTCCTTCAACAAATTGAGAAGGCTTTTTAAGCGAAATATTCCTTAAAGAAACTTCTCCGCTTGTGACTTTCACAGTTTCATAAGTTGCAAGAAGCATATCTTTTGAAAATACATCTGTTACAATGACACGCTCCTCCTTTATATGCACTTCGGGAAAAGTCAGGATGCTGTCTGTAAAATTCACCTGTGCCCCTTGAGACGCTGCAAATCCGCGAAGATCCCCGACCTCTCCCGTACGGGTGTCATAGTAGAGCTTGTCGGGGAAAACAACTACCTTTTTACCCAATACCGCAAGGGTTTTTTCTCCCGGAGAAAGTGTTGCCACTTTCTTTTTATCATAGTAAAGAGCTTCGTCAGTTGCAATGCACTCCTTATCGGCACAGATTGCCGATAAAGGGCGGTCACATTCAAAAACGAGTGTGGTTTTTTCCCTTTGCGTGATTGCCGGAAAAAGTCTGTGAGATATAGCCGTTGCATCTTCCATTTCGCCGTCGGCAAAGCTGTTAGTCATATTTATTCCGCCGAAGCTTATTATACTTCTTTTATAGCGGTTTCTCTTTTTGATTATCGGAAGTTTCATAGTATCACCTCGCAAATTTAAAAATTGCTGAGGGCGGGATATGGCTTCTTATGTAATTTTTGCGAAACTCGGTATACGCAGTATCAAAAAGTGCGGCACTTGCTGCGTAATTTTCCATTTCTCCGCTGAAAAAGTCGCTCATCGCAATAATATAGAGAGTATAAATATTGTCATACGGCTCGATGACTGCAAGCTCGCGGTCGCCATCTTCGGGAAATCTGTACGGGGTAAAATCATCACGAAGCATAGTTTCGCGCATAATTTTCCCGTCGAGTTCAGAAAGCCACCTGACCTTGATTGAATCTGAAATAGCATCGGGATGAAGCGTCAACGCCTCGGCTATTGCTGTATTTATTGTCAAAGCGACGCACACTCCTTCCATTCTCCTTCAAAAAATGCATAAATGCCCCTTTTTACATCAGCCATTTTTACAGCGGGAGAATCTGCGCTGATGGTGTTTTCAACCGCCAATGAAGACGGCAATACAATTGTCGGGCGGTAATATTTGGACGAAGACTGATACGCAAAAACAATCGCACCCGAAGAGGTTACATAATACGCTCGATCGCCGTAAACGGTACGTGTAAAATATTCGTCACGCGCATTTTCGGGCACTCGGTTTGACTCTTCCTGCAGGTACTCAATTTCTTCAAGTTCTTCTTTTGAAAGTGCAAAACAAAATCTTGAAGCGATTGCGTTAATACTTACGCTGATAAGATTTTTTCTGACCTCGTTGGAAAATCTGTTTATAAACGAGCTGAGAGTCAAATCAAGGTTGCTGTTTGTATAGTCTTCTTTTCCCTGAAAGTTGTATCTTATTGACAAAGTCGGAGTACTCTTTCTGAAAAGTGTTACGCTGTCTTTTTCGTGATAGTCTTTTGCAATGACTATGTATTCAATTGTTTCGCCATGCTCTTCAATAAGCATAATGCTTCCCACTTCGCAGTCGCCGAGCTTCTTTGAATTTTTATCCTCGGTTATAATGCAGATGTCACCTTCTACAGCCGTTTCGGGAAGCGATGTGCGCATACTGATATTTCTTGCAACCGCGCTTTTTCCGTCTGCCTCGCCCACTGTCAGTTTATCGACAACAGCATCGCCCTTTTTGAGCGATTTTTCAAAAAGAGAATCGGCATATTTGTAAAAATCCTCGCCTTTTCCGTCGGTGTCGTAAACGGCAGAAAGCATATCTCCCATCGCATCACGGCCATCGCGTCCGCGCGGGATGTAAAAAGAAAGCACGGGGTTTTCTATATCACTTGAATCAAGTTCTGCATGGGCTTCTTCGTCAGGCAGAATTGTCACGGTTTCGCCAATGGTGAAAATGGGAGTTCTGCCGTCTGTACCTTTTTCTCCGACATCTCCCTTTTCGCCCTTTTCACCGCGTTCGCCCTTCGCGCCGGTATCACCCTTGTCGCCTTTGTCGCCTTTTATGCGGCCAAGATTAAAACTTGCCATAAAAAGCCCTCCTTTTACATATTTCTCTGGGCAGCTTCGGCATAAAATTCGTCGGACTTATCATCCATAAGTCGTGCAGTCTTGATATCCTGACGCATAGACTGATAAATCACGTCGGCAAACTTCTTCTTTACCTTGACCTTTCTGCCACGTGCGATAACACAGCTTTCACCGTTTACTGCCACAAAAACATTATCCTTGTAGTCCTTGTTATCGCGGAAAAGTTCGATTTCCACGAGAGTATTTTCATCAATATTCTTGATTTCGGTCTTTTCCTGTACCTTTTTGGTTGCCATAGATTTTTCCTCCTGTTTTTATTTTTTGTTTTTTTATATTCCGAAAGCGAGGAATAGGAAAAAAAGATGCAGATCGGACAAACTTACCCCGACGCTGTATGATATACTGCGAGAGGGGAAGTTTGTTCGAAGAAAAAAGACATAATTAAAAGGAAAATCGTATGCGCGATTTTTCTTCCTCTATGTAGTCAATGTGGTCAAAAAATTACGCTTTTGTCTTCTTTTTTACTTTATATCCTTCTCCGTCTTTTTTCGCTCTGCGCTTTTTTTACATTCCGAAAAGAGGGATAGGGAAAATTCTTCAGAACGGGTAAACGGAAGTCCGCAAGGACATCCCGACGGCGTACATAGGTACGTCGAGAGGTGACGTTTGCCCGTAGCAAAGGGCATCAGTTAACGAAAAACCGACTTTGTGCGGTTTTTCTTCCTTGAACCCATTTCAAGTGGCTTGTTTTTATATTCACTTTGTCTTTTTTCGTTATAATTCCCGCCCTTTGCGTTCTGGAGTATTTTTACATCCCGAAAGTACTTGCTGTTTCAATTCTTACCATATAAGGTTCTACAAGTCTTACTGCCGCCTTCGTCGCCTTCCAGCCTGCACTTGCGCGCTGGTTGAGGGGGTCAGAAGTTCCTGCACTACCGAGCTGTTTCACGATATGTTCAAGACCACCGCCTTCGATTTCAGTTGTGCCGTACGCGTTTTCACCGATAATAAGTGTTGCATAAACATCGCAACCTTCAAGGCCTGCTTCGCCGGGGAAAATAATATCGCCGTCGGAAACAGTTACATTAAACACGTTTTCAAGATAAAGTGCGCCATCTTCCACGCTGATGCCTGTAACAGTAGCTGTTTCGTAAGCATCGCCATGCTTTGCCTGAATCATTGCACCGATAAGGCGTGTTGCATCTTCCTTTGAAAGCTCTTCCTTCACAGAAAGCTTGTATGTAGAAGCCATACCGCA
>JAZREK010000099.1:0-40716 GCA_045660765.1 Clostridia bacterium | reverse complement strand
ACTGCAATTCAGCGCTGTGCCGCTGACCATGCATCGGAGGCTACCGTTTCCGTTGTTGCTCTTCCCAACGATGAAATGAAGGGTCGTATTATCGGTCGTGAGGGTCGTAATATCAGAACTCTCGAAACAATTACCGGTGTTGACCTTATCATCGATGACACACCCGAAGCTATTACCCTTTCAAGCTTTGATCCCGTACGCCGTGAGGTTGCAAGACTTACTCTTGAAAGACTTATTTCAGACGGACGTATTCACCCCGCACTTATTGAAAAGCTTCACGAAAAGTCAAAGCGTGAGGTCGACCAGACAATCAAGCAGACAGGTGAAAGAGCTGTTATCGATGCAGGTGTAAACGGCATCCACAACGAACTCGTTAAACTCATCGGTCGTCTTAAGTACCGTACAAGCTACGGACAGAATGTGTTAAAGCACTCTATCGAGGTTGCTCACGTAGCAGGTATTATGGCAGGAGAGCTCGGCGTAGACGTAGCTACTGCAAAGAGAGCAGGTCTTCTCCACGATATTGGTAAGGCTGTTGACCACGAAATCGAAGGAAGCCATATTTCAATCGGTGTAGATATTGCAAAGAAATACAACGAAAACAAGGATGTTATCCACGCAATAGAAGCTCATCACGGTGATGTAGAAGCGACAACAATTATCGCTTGTCTTGTTCAGGCGGGTGACGCAATCAGCGCGGCAAGACCCGGTGCAAGACGCGAAAACATTGAGGCCTACATAAAGAGACTTCAGCAGCTTGAAGAAATTGCGACATCATTCAACGGCGTTGAAAAATCTTACGCAATTCAGGCAGGTCGCGAAATCCGTATCATGGTTAAACCCGAAGAAATCGGTGACGGCGATATGGAATTTGTAGCACGCGAAATCGTTAAAAAGATTGAAAGTGAACTTGAATATCCCGGACAGATTAAAATCAATCTTATCCGTGAAACAAGAACAACAGACTACGCAAAATAAATTTTGCTTCCATAAAATGTGCAGAACATAAAAAGCGTATGTCTTGATAAGAGTGTTGCTCTTAAAAACTTGAAAGACAATATACCTCTTATAGGAAAAATTTGCATTCGCGAATTCATAATAAACGCTTTTTATTGAAAACAAACTTCACCTCTCGATGTACTTTTGTACGCCTTCGGAATTCAGTTTGTTTCCTCTGCAACATTTTCTGTTTGCAAAATCACTTGCATCAATTTAACAAATAAAAGGGCATTTTATAAATGCCCTTTTGTTTTCCCTTTAGAAAGGTAATAGAAATGAACATTTTATTTATAGGCGACATCATGGGTCGCACGGGAAGGGATGCGATTTTTGAACTTCTTCCCGAAGTTAAAGAGGAATATAATATTGACTATACTATTGCAAATGGTGAAAATGCATCAGGCGGACTCGGAATGAACCGCAACGGTTATGAAGAGCTTTGCCGCGCAGGTATAGACTTTTTTACTATGGGAAACCATACCTTTTCAAAAAAGGATATAATTTCACTTATGAATGATGGCGAAAACATCGTTCGTCCGGCGAACCTTACGGGAGAAACTATCGGTGAAGGGATGGCAATCGTAAATGTAGGCAATGAAAAACTTGCCATAATAAACCTTATCGGTAGAGTGTATCTTGACGAGGGGAACGAATCGCCGTTTGAATGTGCAAAAAAGCTTATAAAAAAAGCAAAAGAGAAAACAAAAAATATTATCATAGACTTTCATGCCGAGGCAACGAGCGAAAAAGAGGCACTTGGATACTACCTTGACGGACAGATAAGCGCTCTTCTCGGAACGCACACTCATATACAAACAGCGGATGAGCGCATTTTACCCAATGGCACGGCATATATTACCGATGTCGGCAGAAGCGGAGCGCGTGATAGTGTGCTCGGTCTTGATAAGGATGCTTCAATTGCCCGATTCACGCTGGCGCCCGACGAAAAGAAACCGCCGTTTAATGTTGCACGCGGAAAAAGTCAGCTTTGCGCCGTTGTTATAAAAATAAATGAAGAAACAGGCCTTGCGGAGGATATAAAAAGAATATGTGTATTACAGAAATAGGAACGATATCTCTTTATCAAAGCGATGTTTTATCAAAATTCAATAATCTTACACACGGCTTTACAACCAGAAAAGGTGGAGTAAGTACAGGTGAATATGAAAGTATGTCGCTCAGCCCTTTTCGCGGAGACGATATTTCCTGTGTTCATAAAAACGAAGAAATACTTTGTAAAAATCTTGGACTTGATATAAATAAACTCACATCCACAAAGCAGGAACATACCGATAATATCGAAATAATTGATAAAACAAAAATTGGTATTGGCGTGCGCTACGCATGGGAACACGGCGTAGATGCGTGCATAACAATGGAAAAGGATGTGCCGCTTCTTTGCTTTGCCGCCGATTGCGTACCGATACTGATGTATGCTGACGATATAAAAGCGGTAGCGGCTATACACGCAGGATGGCGCGGAAGTGCGGAAAAAATCGCGCAGAAAACAGCGAAGAAACTTATAGAGCTTGGTGCTGAACCTGAAAATATTTATGTGGCAATCGGGCCTTGCATAGGACAGTGTTGCTACGAAGTAAGCGCGGATGTGGCAGAAAAGTTTGACGAAAAATATTCTGTCGCAAAAGAAAATGAAAAATATATGCTTGACCTCGCAAAAGTCAATTTTGACCTTGTAGCAAGTGCGGGCGTTAAAGAAGAAAATATCTCTGTGTCAGGAATATGTACAAAATGCAATAACGACTTGTTTTTCTCCCATAGGGCTCAGAACGGAAAAAGTGGCACTTTGGGTGGAATAATCTGTATGAAGGAATGATTGTCAATGAAACGTACAATTAGATATATTGCCCTTTTAATTGTCGGTATGCTTGTTTTAAGCGGGTGTACGAATGGAAAAAAGGGAAACATGCCTGCAGAAAAGAATGAAAAGACCATAACACTGCAAATGCGTCAGCCGGCTTCATTTAATCCTCTTTTTGTTACGCATAGCAGTATTCGTGACGCGTTCTCGCTTTGTTATGAACCGCTTTTCACCATAAATAATAAAATTGAGGCAGAAGGTGTTCTTGCGAGAAATATAGAGGTGTCAGACGATTGCCTGACAGCAATAGTAACACTTAAAGATTCCGTGCTGTGGCATGACGGAGTTAAATTCACAAGCGCGGATGTTGTTCATACAATAGAACTGATTCAGCAAGATGCTTCATCCGAATATGCTCCTTTGGTAGAATGTATTGAGGATGTCGTGGCAATTGACCCTCTTTCGCTTAGGATAGAACTGAATCGCCCTTACGGACAGATTGCATACAGCCTGACTTTCCCCATTGTGGCAGTGCATAACGATAACCTTGAAGAAAAAATGATTGGAACGGGAGCGTACAAGTTCTTAAAATATACTCCTGCGACGACACTTTCCCTTGCAGCCTATGATAAGTGGCATGGTGGAGAAAGTTCATATACGAACGTAGATATAAATATACTCAGGGATAACATTGCCGCTACAACAGCATTTAATGAGGAAATCATAAATGCTGTAACTGATAAAAACTATGATAAACAAAATTCTAACCCAAAAAAGAATACAAGAACGACCACTTATCCCTCGTTAGAGTATGAATATATGGCGGTGAATCACAAGAACACAATCTTTACGTCACCGGTTGTGCGTAGCGCTGTATCTTCAGCGATAGACCGCACAAGTATCGTGCAGAACTGCTATATGGGAAGCGCTATGGAAACAAACGCCCCGATACATCCTGCTGCGCACGATCTGGCAGAATCTTCGATTCTTACACAGTATAACCTTTCCGGAGCAAGAGAGATGCTTTTCCTTGAAGGATATACCATTGATGAAGGAACAGGGCTTCTGATGGACAGCAAGGGAAACAAGCTTTCGTTCACACTCATGATTAACGAGGAAAATCAGGAGAGAGCGAAAACTGCGGAACTTCTTGCACAACAGCTTTTTGCCGTGGGAATAGAAGTTAAAATAAAAAAGCTTCCGTTTGAGGATTATGTTGAAAACATACAAAACGGAACGTATGAGGCATATCTTGGCGGTATTATTTTAAACAATCCATACGATTACACAACACTTTTGGCACGCGAAGGTACACTTAATACTTATAACGGAGAAAGCGATTCGGTAGAGCTTGCGCTTTCTGCACTTTGCAGTGCTCCTACGACCGATTCTCTTTCGGATGCGGCGTTTAATTTTGAAGAGGTTTTCCTTCGTGAACAGCCTGTTTGCGGACTCGTCTTCAAGACAAGTTCTCTTATGACTACGCAAAATGTTTTGGGTAAACTTATGCCGACTGTAAACTATCCTTACAGGAATTTAAGTTCATGGTCAAAAGCCGAAGAAAACAAGAAATAAAACTGAACAAAAAACACCTCTCTGTAATAATATATAGAGAGGTGTTTTCATTATGAATATTAAAAAAATACTGATTATCGGCGGAGATACGCGAATCGAGTATCTGGCGGATTCCCTTGCGGAAGAAGGATTCAGCGTGGAAAAGTTTGACGGCAGCGAGGCACTTAAAACTGCAGTGTCAAGGTGTGATGCAGTAGTGCTCGGCCTTCCGTGCAGTCGAGACGATAAAACCGTAGAAGCGCCGAACCTGAAAGACGAAATTCTTTTCAAGGACCTTTTTCATATTATGGGAAAGGATAAACTACTTCTTGCGGGAAAAATGTCCGATGGCGTAAAAGCCGTTGCTGACCTTTTTATGGTAAAGTGGGTTGACTATTTCGGGCGCGAAGATTTTGAGCTTTTGAATGCTGTTCCAAGCTGTGAAGGAGCAATACAGATTGCGATGGAAGAACTTCCCATAACGATTTTCGGTGCGAATGTTGTCGTGACCGGATTTGGCAGAATAGGGGAGCTTCTTTCCATAATGCTCAAGAACCTTGGTGCGAACGTAACTGTTTGCGCAAGACGCAGTTCGCAGCGTGCAAAAGCACGAACACGCTCGCTTCACGCCGCTCCGTTTTCGTATCTTGGCGAATGTATGTCAGGCGCTGATATAGTATTTAACACCGTACCGCATCAGGTTATAAAGAGGGAGCATCTTTCAGGAGCGAAAGAAACTCTTGTAATAGACCTTGCCTCCAAACCGGGCGGTGTGGATATGGATGCCGCACGTGATTTAGGTGTTAAGGTGATATGGGCACTCGGACTTCCGGGGAAGGTAGCTCCCATAACTGCGGGTAATATCATAAAAGAAACCATCTGCAATATTTTCAGTGAATCAGGAGAATAAAACTATGGATGCAGAAAGCATCAGACTCGGCTTTGCGTTTACCGGTTCATTCTGCACATTAAGAGTAGTAACAGATGCCCTTTATAAAGTAAAGGAAAAGGGCTATGATATATTCCCTATTATGAGCGAAAATGTCTATACAACAGACACCCGTTTTGGTAAATGTAAAGATTATATAGAAGAAATAGAAACCCTCTGCAAAAGGAAAATTATTTCGACAATCCCGGCAGCAGAACCGATAGGCCCTAAAAAACTTATTGATGCGCTCCTTATCGCACCGTGTACGGGGAACACTCTCGGAAAACTTGCACAAGGGATTTATGACGGATGTGTGCCACTTGCGGCAAAAGCAACGCTTCGTAATAACTGTCCTGTGATAATTGCGCCGTCTACAAACGACGGACTCAGCACATCGGCAAAAAATATAGGGCTTCTTTTAAATATGAAAAATATCTATTTTGTCCCGTTCGGTCAGGATGACCCGATAGGGAAGAGCAATTCACTCGTTGCGAAGTGGGATTATATCATCCCCGCCGTAGAATCTGCACTTACGGGAAAACAGTTTCAACCAATTTTGATGTAATTAAAAGGCGGTGCATTAAGCACCGCCTTGATTTGTTAGAAATAGATTGTTTTTCCTGTTTCAGCCGATTCATAGATTGCGTCGATAATTTGCATTACCATAACGGCTTCTTCGGGTTTGCACATACATTCTGCTTTGTTTAAACAGCAATCGACAAAGTGCTTGACTTCCGCAGTAACTCCGTGAACATTACCAACCTGGGGATATACCTCCTGGAAATAATTATCGTCTGTAACTTCAAGCATTCGGAGCTTTTTATCAGGAATCTTGTTGTCGATTCTGGCTCCTGCTTTTTCGCCGACAATTTCAATATGATCACCGACATCAACAGCAACTGATGCACTGCTTGTTTTGATGTAAAGTGAAGCACCGTTTTCGAAAACTACATAACCGTTTGTAATACTGTCAATTGTTCTCTTAGTAGCAGTTTTATCTGTTGTTTTGTATCCGCCTGCAATTCCCTGTATTCTGTCGGGAAGGTCGCTATTTACACTGCTTGCAAAACCTGTTACGGATTTCACCTTGGGATAACCCATAATGTAAAGTACACTGTCAATTTCGTGTATATTACCGTCAAGAAGTACGCCGCCTACCTTTTCCTTGTCAAGCATCCAGCCACCGGGAGAAAAAGTGCGGGAAGTTCTTGCCGCTTCAGCATATACAAACTGACCGAACTTACCTGCCTCGGCATACTTTTTAAGATACTGAACTTCTGCAGAAAATCTGCGGACAAATGTGTACATAAGGATTTTGCCGTATTTTTTAGCCGCTTCCATACATTCAATCGCTTCCTGCGCTGTGCGTGTCGGGGGCTTTTCGCAGATAACGTGCTTGCCTGCCTTAAGGGCATCTATAATTATTGCCTTGTGAGTAAAGGTAGGGGTTACGATTGCAACCGCATCAATTTCCTTGTCGGAAAGTATTTCGTGATAGTCGGTATACGCTCTTTCAATCTTGTATTGGGTCGCTCTTATTTTCAGTTGTTCTTCGTTAACGTCAGAAATGGCTACAAGTTCGCAATCCTTATGAGCGATATACGCTTCAATATGTCTTGCAGAAACTGTACCTGCACCGATTATACCTACTTTTAACATATTTTAGTCCCTCCAATCCAAATGAACAGCCAATGCCTGAGTTCTGTCTTTCATCAGAAGTTCATACATTGCAACTGCATTCTTATAACTTTCTTTATGAGATACCAAATCTTTCAATGACAACAATTCTTTATCAAGAAGTTGTACAACATATTTTGCGTCTCTGTTTCCGGTCCAAGGGTTTTCAGGTGTCGCAACGGGGGGATGGAAAGCCCCGTTGTGAGCAGCAATTATAGTAATACCATTTGCACTGCAATACTCGAAGTCAATTTTTGACGGTCCCTTGGGACTGCTTGTTATAACAAGCTTGCCACGATTTGTTATACATTTTAATTCCTCTGCAATCAAAGGAGGATATGCAGTTGTTTCAAAGACGATATCCGCAAGATTTCCGTTATTGATGCTCTTCACGAACTCTTCAACACTTTCTTTAGCAGAATTAACCGTGTAAAAGCACTTGTTCTTGGGGACATAATTAAGTCTGTTGTCGGAAACATCTACAACAACAACATTAACTGCACCTGCAATCTGTGCCAGACGGGCAACCAACTGACCTACAATGCCTGCACCGAAAACAACAGCAGTTTCACCGGGTCTTATCTGAGCGGCTCTTATGCTGGCAAGAGCAACGACAGCAAGAGTTTCGAATACCGCTTCATCGGAATCTACATTTTCAGGAAGATATATAGCATACTTTTCGTTGAGAACAGCATATTTCTGATGTTTGTGATGAGAAAGAACTCTTTTTCCTATTAAACTCTCATCACAGTTTTTGCCTACGGCTACGACTTCGCCTACATGGGAATATCCGGGATAAATCGGAAATGACATATAAGCAGCCCTTGCACTTCCGTTCCAGAAGGAATCTTCAGCAAAATTCTGCTCAAGTCTTGTAAGTTCAGTTCCGGTGCTTATCTGCGTAACGATTGTCTTAAGTAAAAGTTCATCATCCGCAGGAGTAGGCATTTCACATTCCTGAAGTTCAACCTTGCATTTGTCCGTAAAAACAACACGATAATTTTTTTCCATAACAACAACCTCCAATTTTTATTAAGTATTTTGTGAGACGAGGTAAGTTCTCATCTGTTAATTTTATTATAACATTCTCAATAGTTTCAGCAAGAAAATTTGAAACATTAACTGGCAAAAATGTCGGGTTTTTGACAAAAAGGCATTTACAAAAAGATTTATTTACCTTATAATTGAAGAAGGAATAAGAGGAGGGAATACTATGCAATTTGTAGAGGAAAATCAACGGTGTGAAATATCTGCTCACAGCAATTTGTGGAAGAAGGGGCAGACATCTTTCCAGTGGCATAAAAACTGTGAAATTGCAATACCTCTTGATAAACCGTGCAGTTTTTGGATAGCAGGCGATATTGTTCACACTAAAAAAGGAGATATAGTTTTCTTCAATTCTCACAGTGTTCACAGCTTCATTATTGAGGAAGATAAAACGAACATCGGACTTCTTATTTTTGATATTAAAACTATATTGAATCCTTCCGTGAAATTCACTCCGCTGAAAACACATATTACTGCGGAAGAAATCGACAACATTGAAGGCCTTCGTGAAAAAATTGATACATTATTTGCCTATGCAACCGAGGAGCGCGTTGCCACAAAAACAGACGACAATCCGCTGTTGCAGTCACTTACAGCGGCATTTTACCTTTCACTGATGCGTCATTTCCCTGCTGATAAGAAAACCTCCGAGAAAAAACAACTGAAGGAATTTTATAAAATCGTTGATTATATAAACGACCATTTTTGCGAAAAAATAAATATAACAATAATCTCACAGAGCCTTTATATGTCGCGCGAAAAAGTGGCATCACTTTTTCAAAAATACTCAAATATAGCCCTTTCAGAATATCTGGATAAACTCAGGATTACCAATGTCAATAAACTTCTTTCCGAAGGATACAACGTGACGAATGCGGCACTTGAAAGCGGTTTTCAAAGTATCCGTACATTTAATAACACATATAAAAATGTTATGAAAATGTCCCCGACGGAGTATATAAGGAGAAATGACAGGCAAAATCCTTGATTATATAGGGGATTTGTGCTAAAATTATAAAGATTTTTTTAAAACAAGGCTTGACTTTAGCGCTTTACCGTGGTAAAATGCTAAAGTGTAAAAAGGGACGGGGTTATTTTTGTTAGCCGAAGGCGTAACAAAAATTGACCTCCACCTCCAGGGGCGGACCCCTTTTGTCCTTCGGACATTTCCCCCGTTATCGGGGGAATCAACCCCAGAAAAGGAATGATCCAAATGAAAGTAAACGAAAACATCTTAAAAACAGAAGAAAAAATCACTCTCTCTTTGCGCTCGCTTTATCACGAAAGCGGTTATGCTCCTTTCAAGATGAGCCGTTTTGAAGAGTACGATATGTATGTGCGTAACAAGAATTTTGTAGGCAGCGGAAACATCGTGACATTTACTGACCTTGGGGGCAGACTTCTTGCGCTCAAGCCTGACGTAACTCTTTCTATTATAAAGAATTATAAAAAGGTGGACGGTGCGGTAAGCAAGGTTTATTATAACGAAAATGTTTATCGTCCTGACCGCGCAACTCACGAGATAAAGGAAATTATGCAGTCAGGTATTGAATGTATGGGCGAAATAGATGCTCTTGACGAGTGCGAAGTTTTGTCACTCGCTGTGAAGAGCCTTCAGACAGTAAGCGAAAATTACATTCTTGATATATCTTCTGTCGGCATTGTGAAAGGTCTTTTAGGTGCGGCAGGCGTAGATGCAGATGTTGAAAAACAGATAATTTCACTTCTTTGTGACAAGAACAGCGCGGCGCTTTCTTCGCTTTGTAACGAAAACGGTGTCGGAACTGCGGTAACCGATGTTGCGGTAAAACTCTGTGATATTTCAGGAAAAGCAGTTGAAAAAATTTCCGACCTTGAAAAGCTTTGCATCAATCGTGAAATGATGGAAGCGACAAGTGAACTTAAAAATCTTGTACTTGCTCTTGATGAGTGCAATATGGCAGATAACATTTATCTTGATTTCTCAATCATCGGCGATACAAAATACTATAACGGAGTTGTATTCCGCGGTTATGTTGATTCTCTTCCCAAAAGTATTCTCGCAGGTGGCAGATACGATAACCTTCTTAAAGGAATGGGTAAAAGCGGCGGCGCAATCGGTTTTGCAGTATACTGCGATATGTTAGAGCGCATTGATACAAAAAACAAATCTTATGATTGCGATGTGCTTATTACATATGAAGATGGTGCATCGTTTGCCGATGTGATGAAGGTTTCTGAAACTCTTAAAAAAGAGGGGAAGAGTGTAAATATTCAAAAAATCAACGCAGACACACTTCGCTATAAAGAGCTTGTACGCGTGTTGAAAGGTGGCGAAACCGTAAATGGATAAAATGCTTAATATCGCACTTCCCAAGGGAAGACTCGGCGAAAAGGTTTATGACATATTTGAAAAGGCAGGTTTTGCTTGCCCCTCAATCCGCGAAAATAACCGCAAACTCATTTTTGAAAACGAAGAAGCTGGTGTCCGGTATTTCTGGGTAAAGCCCTCCGACGTTGCAATCTATGTTGAACGTGGTGCGGCAGACATCGGTGTTGCGGGTAAAGATATTCTTCTTGAATACAATCCCGACGTTTACGAACTTTGCGACCTTAATATGGGGAAATGCCGTATGGCAGTAGCTGCCAAGGACGACTTTATCGACAATCCCGAGCGCACACTGCGCGTTGCGACAAAATTCCCCAATATCACTAAAAAGTATTACAGTGCGTTAAGTCGTGAAATTGATATTATAAAGCTTAACGGTTCTATTGAAATTGCTCCCATTTTGGGACTTTCCGATGTTATCGTTGATATAGTGGAAACAGGTACAACATTAAAGGAAAACAATCTTCGTCCCTATGAAACAATTGTTCCGATAAGTGCGCGCCTCGTTTCAAATAAGGTAAGCTACAAGTTCAAAAACGACATTATAGGCAAGATTACTTCAGCAATCGAGACTTATGTCAAGGAGAATAGCAATGATTAAGATTTACGATTACGATAAAATCAGTATAGACGAAATTTTCGCGCGAGATATCGAAGATACCTCCGCTATTGAAAATACAGTTGCCGACATTATTTACGACGTTCGTAAAAACGGCGACAAGGCGCTTTATGCCTATGCCGAAAAGTTTGACGGTGGTGCTCCCGAAAGCCTTCTCGTAACAGAAGAAGAATACGAAAAAGCAATGCAGGAAGTTTCTCCCGAACTTATTGAGATTCTTAAAAAAGCGAAAAAGAATATCGAACACTTCCACAAAAATCAGGTTAGACAGGGTTTCCGTCTTGAAGAAGCGGATGGAGTGGTAATCGGACAGAAAGTTACTGCAGTTGAAAAGGCAGGTCTTTATGTTCCCGGTGGTACTGCGGCATATCCGTCAAGTGTTCTTATGAACTGCGTTCCTGCAAAACTTGCAGGCGTAGAAGAAATTGTAATCACAACTCCTGCCAAGGCAGGCAAGGTAAATAGTGCAATCCTCGTTGCCGCAAAAATCGGCGGAGTGGACAAGGTTTTCAAAACAGGCGGTGCGCAGGCGATTGCCGCACTTGCATACGGTACGGAAACTATTCCCAAGGTTGATAAGATTGTCGGCCCCGGAAACGCTTTCGTAGCCGAGGCAAAGAAGCAGGTTTTCGGCAAGGTTTCAATTGATATGATTGCAGGACCGAGCGAAATCCTTGTTATCGCAGACGGTAACAGTAATCCTGAATTTGTTGCGGCAGATATGCTTTCACAGGCGGAACATGACAAAATGGCAAGCGCGGTACTCGTAACCGAAAGCCGTGAACTTGCAGAAAAGGTAAGCGCTGAACTTGAAAGACAGATTCCTCTTCTTCAGCGCGCTGAAATTGCACGCGCATCAATTGATAACAATGGTAAAATCATAATTGCCAAGGATATAGAAACTGCTATCGAGGCATCAAACGAAATTGCTCCCGAGCATCTTGAAGTTTGCGTGCACAATCCGTTTGACTATCTTGACAGTATCAAGCACGCAGGAAGTATCTTTATGGGCCGTTATTGTCCCGAAGCACTCGGTGACTACTTTGCAGGACCTAACCACACTCTTCCCACAAGCGGAACGGCAAGATTTTCAAGCCCTCTCTCGGTAGATGACTTTATAAAGAAAACACAATATACTTATTATACTCCCGAAGCACTTAGTAAAGTGTGTGATGACATTTACACATTTGCAATGGCAGAGGGACTTGAGGCACATGCAAAAAGTGCAGTAAGTAGATTTAAGAAATAACAGGAAGTGGAAAATAAAGTGAGCAGATTTTTCAGCACAAAACACGAAAAACTCATACCCTACACACCGGGTGAACAGCCCAAGGATATGAAGTACATAAAACTCAATACAAACGAATCCCCTTATCCTCCGTCGCCCAAGGCGATTGAGGAGGCGGAACGTGAAGCGAAGCTTTTACGTCTTTACCCCGACCCCGAATGCTCTTCTCTTTGCGAAGAAATTGCAAACTATTACGGCGTGGATAAGGAAAACGTGGTGCTTTCAAACGGGTCTGATGAAGTTCTGAATTTCATCTTTATGGCGTATGGCGATAATGAACACCCCTTTATTTTCCCCGACATAACTTACGGTTTTTACAACGTTTTCTGTACTGTCAACAATATTCCTTATACGGAAATCCCTCTTTGTCAGGATTTTTCAATTGACTTTAACGATTATTGCGGACAGGGTAAGAATATCGTAATTGCAAACCCCAACGCACCGACGGGTATTTTTGCACCGCTTGACGAAATTGAGCGCGTGGCATCGTCAAATCCCGACAACATCGTAGTAGTTGACGAAGCATACGTTGACTTCGGTGGAGAAAGTGCAATCCCTCTTACAAAGAAATACAAAAACCTTATCGTTGTGCAGACATTCTCAAAATCACGTTCAATGGCAGGTGCGAGAATCGGTTTTGCAATTGCAGATAAGGAAATTATAAAAGACCTTAACACAATCCGTTTTTCAATCAATCCCTACAACATCAACCGCATGACAATGGCGGCAGGTTGTGCAGCTATGCGTGATACGGAGTATTTTGATAAAAACAGAAACGAAATTATACAGACACGCGAAAAAACGGCGGCAACTCTCTTTATGATGGGATTTGAAGTTATCCCCTCAAAAGCGAATTTCCTTTTTGCTAAAAGTGATAAAATAAGTGGCGATGACCTTTACAAAAAACTTCGTGAAAACGGAATTTTAGTACGTCACTTCACAAGTGAAAGAATATGCGAATATAACCGTATCACAATCGGTACACCCGAAGATATGGAAACCTTCGTAAATACAGTTAAAAAGATTCTGGAGGACTTATAATATGAGAAACTCTACAATTAACAGAAAAACAGCAGAAACAGATATCAAACTCAACCTTAACCTTGACGTATGCGAAAAAGGTGTCATCAAGACAGGTTGCGGTTTCCTTGACCATATGCTTGAACTTTTTGCAAAGCACGGCAGAATGACACTTTCAGTTCTTTGCAACGGTGATACATATGTTGATTATCATCACACTGTTGAGGATATCGGTATCGCTCTCGGTCAGGCGTTCAAGGAAGCACTCGGCGACAAGCGTGGTATCACAAGGTATGCCGATATTACTCTTCCCATGGACGAGGCACTTATCCTTTCTGCCGTAGATATTTCAGGTCGCGGAATGCTCTCGATGAACCTTGAAATGCGTGCAAGAAAAGTTGGCGATTTCGATACAGAACTTGTAGAAGATTTCTTTGAAGCATTTGCAACAAACGCAGGTGTAACTCTCCACGTAAGACAGCTCGCAGGAAGAAATACCCACCACATTATCGAGGGTACATTCAAGGCGGTTGCACGTGCTATGCGCGCGGCTGTGAAAATTGATGCGGAGGTAAAGGACGAAATCCCGTCTACCAAAGGTGTATTATGATAGCAATCGTTGACTATGGCGTGGGAAATCTCTTTTCCCTTAAAAGCTCGCTTGATATGGTAGGTGCAGACTCTATCGTCACAAGCGACGAAAACATAATAAAAAATGCAGACAAAATCATTCTCCCCGGCGTAGGCGCATTCCGTGACGCAAGGAGAAAACTTACCGAAAGCGGACTTGATAAAGTAATTATCGAGGAAGCGAAAGGTGGCAAACCCCTCCTCGGAATATGCCTCGGTATGCAGATGCTTTTTGAAAAAAGCTATGAGTATGGCGAGTATGAAGGACTTGGTCTTATAAAAGGCGAAATAAAACCGATTGCCGATGTTATCGGTGAGGGATTAAGCATTCCGCATATCGGCTGGAATCCCCTTATCTTCAAAAAGGAAACTCCTCTCTTTAAGTACCTTAAAGAAGGCGACTGTGTGTATTTTGTTCATTCTTATTACGCGGCGGATTGTGACGACAGCTTGACTGCAACTGCCGAATACGGTTGTGAACTTACCGCATCTGCTGAAAACGGCAATGTTTACGGATGCCAGTTCCATCCTGAAAAGAGTGGCAAGGCAGGACTTTCAATACTTAAAGCATTCTCCGAAATGTGATGCGGACAACGACAAATGCACAGACCGCATAAAGCAGAAAAACAATGTGATTTTAAGTAAATAGGGATTATTAAAGAATGGAATAAATGTAAAAATTCGTATTGAAACGAATTTTTTAATTATGGTGCTTTATGCTATGAACAAACTTCACCTCGCGGAGTATCTATATACACCTGCGGGTTCAGTTTGTCCATTCTGCACTATTTCTCGTTATCCTTAAAGAACAGAAAGGATTAAAAAAATGATTATTTTTCCCGCAATAGATTTATATGAAAAAAAAGCAGTTCGTCTTTTTAAAGGCGACTACAACCAAATGACAGTTTACAGCGAAAATCCGCTTGAGGTTGCAAAGGGTTTCAAGGCACAGGGTGCTGAATATATCCATATGGTAGACCTTGAAGGTGCGAAGGATGGCACAACACCTAATTTTGATGTTGTAAAGGCGGTTGCACAGGAAAGTGGACTCAAGGTTGAAATCGGTGGTGGTATCCGTGACGAAGAAACCGTAAAGCGCTATATAGATGCAGGTGTGATGCGTGTTATCCTCGGTACTGCAGCGGTGAATGACCGTGCGTTCCTTGAAAAGGTGTGCGCAAAATATGCTGACAAAATCGCAGTAGGTGCAGACCTTAAAGACGGTAAAGTAGCAGTAAAAGGTTGGCTTGAAGACAGCGGTGTTTCAGGTATGGATTTCCTTTCAGAAATGCAGGCGCTCGGTGTGAAAACAGTTATCTGTACTGATATTTCACGCGATGGAGCGATGCAGGGTACAAACCGAGAACTCTACCGCGAGCTTTCCGAAAAATTTGATATGGACATCGTCGCGTCGGGCGGTGTATCAACTATTGATGATGTAAAAGCACTCCGCGAAATGGACCTTTACGGTGCAATCGTCGGCAAGGCAATTTATACAGGAGACATTGACCTTAAAGAAGCAATCGAGGTGGCAAAATGATTACAAAAAGAATTATTCCCTGCCTCGACGTTAAAAACGGCAGAGTTGTCAAGGGTGTAAATTTTGAAGGACTTTCCGATGTTTCTTCACCCGTAGAGCTTGCAAAAAAGTATTGGGAATGTGGCGCAGACGAGCTTGTCTTTTACGACATTACGGCATCTTTTGAAGGACGCAAGCTTTTTACCGACGTTCTTCGTGAAGTGGCATCGACAATATTCATTCCCCTTACGGTTGGTGGTGGAATAAATACGGTTGAAGATTTTGACCGCGTATTAAAATGCGGTGCAGATAAAGTCAGCGTCAATTCAGGTGCAATCCGTAACCCCGACCTTATAAACGAGGCGGCGCAGATTTACGGAAACCAATGCGTAGTTCTTTCTGTTGATATAAAGCGTGTAGGTGATAAATTCCACGTTTTTGCAAAAGGTGGCAGAGAGGATACAGGCATTGAAGCAATACAGTGGATAAAAGACGGTGTTGCACGCGGTGCAGGCGAAATTGTTGTGAATTCCATTGACACCGACGGCGTAAAGCAAGGCTTTGATATAGAAATGTTAAAAGCGGTGCAGGATGTTGTAAATGTTCCCGTAATTGCATCAGGCGGTGCAGGAAAGATAGAAGATTTCGTAACACTCTTTAACGAAATCCCGAAAATGTCGGCAGGACTTGCCGCATCTATCTTCCATTTCGGCGAGGTTAAAATATCCGACCTGAAAGAAGAACTTCACAAAAATAATATTCCGGTAAGGAGAATTTGAAATGATTGATATATCTACACTTAAATTTGACGAAAAGGGACTTATCCCCGCAATAGTAATCGATGCCGCAACAGGTAAGGTGCTTACACTTGCATATATGAACGAGGAAAGTCTTAAAATATCTCTTGAAAAGAAACTTACCTGTTTCTGGAGCCGTAGCCGTCAGGAACTCTGGCTCAAGGGTGAAACAAGCGGAAACTATCAGCATATCGTAAAAATCGTTGCCGATTGCGACAGCGACGCACTTTGCGTATATGTTAAAAAGGACGGCCCCGCTTGTCACAAGGGTACAGACAGTTGCTTTAACGACCTCGTTTTTGAAAGTGACGAAGAAGGCGTATTTTCTCCCGAAGCACTTTTTGAAATGATAAAAGGCAGAAAAGAAGAGAAAAAAGAAGGAAGCTACACAACATACCTTTTTGAAAAGGGGATAGACAAAATCCTTAAAAAAGTCGGCGAAGAATGTACAGAAGTAATTATCGCTTCAAAAGACAATGACAAAAAGGAAACAATCTACGAAATTGCCGACCTTTACTATCACGTTATGGTAATGATGGTGGAAATGGGCATTGATGTTGACGATGTGCTTTCTGAACTTGCATCCCGTCATGTTATTGACAAAAAAGTAAAACAGGAGAAGATGACATCATGACACGCGGAAGTCTGCATGTACATTCAACCTATTGTGACGGAAAAAATACTATTGAGGAAAACATTCTTTCTGCAATAGAAAAGAAATTCACCTATATAGGGTTTTCAGGTCACGGTTATACCGATTTTGATGAATCCTACTGTATGAGTAAGGAAAAAGAGGCGCAGTATTTTGAGGAGATTGGACTCCTTGCTGAAAAGTACAAGGATAAAATACGAGTGCTCCGCGGAGTTGAGCGTGACGGACTTTCATCTTATGACGCGCACCCGTATGATTACAAGATTGCATCTGTGCATTACATAAATGCAGGCGGAAAAATCTACGAAATCGACGGCGGAAAAGAAATTCAGGAAAACGCTATAAGAGATGCCTTCGGTGGAGATATCTATGCCTTTGCAGAGAAATATTTCGAAACAGTTGCAAGTCAGTCGGGCGATATAGTAGGGCATTTTGACCTTATCACAAAATACGACAAGGGCGATTTAATCTTCAACCCCAAGGAAGAACGATATAAAAAAGCAGCAATTTCCGCGATGGAAATACTGCTTTCTAAAAATATGGTGTTTGAAGTCAATACCGGCTCAATGGCGCGTGGTTACAAGGACAGACCTTATCCTGCATGGTGGATACTCGAGGAAATAAAAAAACGCGGGGGGAAGGTTATCATAACCTCCGACTGCCACCGCGCAGAATTTCTTGATTTTGCTTATGACGAAACTGAAAAGATGCTTTCGGAAATCGGTTTTACAGATTTTTATAATATTGATTTTATAAAATAAAAGGAGTTGCGTTTACAAACGCAACTCCTTTTTAATCTGCCAATTTCCTGACAGAGCTTCTTTCAACAATCTTTGTGTCAAATGTCTTTTTTACAATTTCTTTGCCAAGGACTACACTTGCGGCGAATTTTCCCAACTCCCCCTTTGCGTGAACTAGTGCTGTAAGGTTATAAAGCGCTGAAATATATGTGTCATCAGCGGTTATTATAGAAATATCCTCGGGAATTTTCATTCCCCTCGGAGACAACTCATCAATGCACTTTTTGGCAATAAAGTCATTGTAACAAAAGATACCTGTCATACCGCTTTTATATGCTTTTTCAAGCTCTTCTCCTAAATTTGCATTATCGTAAATTATGAAAGGAGTTTCAAATTCGTTTATAAATGCACTCATTCTTTTTTCTGATATACGGCTGTTTTTTATGCAGACGGCACCGACCTTTTTGTGCCTCATCTTTTGAAGGTATGCTGCCGCCACTGAACCGATTTTCCCGTCATTCATACAAATTACAGAAGTGTTTTCTATTTTGTAATCAGCATCAATGAAAACTACGGGAATATTTTTTTCTGTGAATTTTTTTATGATGTCCTTGATTTTTCTTGTATCTATGTCTTTTTCAGGTGTTGCCTGAATAATTATTCCGTCCGTATCGGTTGCAAGAATTTTTTCAAGCAGTTTGATAGTTTCGTTAAAACTGTATTTCGTATCACACGCGATAAATGTTGCACCGTTTTCCTCCAAAACACTGCTTATTGCCTGCGTGTAGTACGGGAAGAAATAATAGTCCGACATATCAAGCAGAACGTGAATGTTTTTGCCCGATGTATGACTTTTGCAAAAATATCCTTTCCCTTGATATTTCTCGATAAGACCATCGCTTACAAGAAGAGATAATGCCTCTCTTGCGGTAAGACGTGAAACAGAAAATTTCCTTGCAAGCATATTTTCGCTCGGAAGTTTTTCGCCGCCATTATATTTTCCGCTTTTAATTTCGCTTCTGATAGCGTCAGATATTTGTATGTAAAGTGGCTTTTTATCCATTTTATACACCTCGACTTGTATTATACAACTTTTTTGAAAAAATAGCAACAAGCGATTGACCGCAGATATTCAGGGGTGCTATAATCAACTTATATATACAAGTTGGAGGTAATATTATGAAAGATAAGATAATTAAAAACATTACAGATACCGTAAAGGTGATTGATACGACTAAAATTGATTATACCCCCATTACGGAGTATGCTCACCTCGTAGAAAATAGTATCTGGACAAAGGCCATCCAGACAGCCCTTGACGAAAAGAAAAACGTCTATATTCCCGATATAGGCGAGGAAATTGTAATTGACGGCTCAATCTTTATGGATAGTAATACAAATCTTAAGGTAGATCCGAATCAGGTAATACGCCTTAAGGAAAACAGTAATGTATGTATGCTCCGAAACCGTAATATGCACCCCGGAAATACTCACTACATAGGACGCGAAAATCCCGATACGAACATAACTGTTACGGGCGGAATATGGTCTACAAAAGGTAATAAGTCTCTCAAAATGGATAAATACGGAACAATCCTTGGTGCTTTTGCCGTAATGGCGTTTTCGAATGTTGAGGTTATAAACCTTACCGATATTGCATTTGTAGACGGAAGCTCATACGCGATTATGGTTGCTAACTGTGAGAATTTCCTTATCGAAAATATAAACTTTGAAAACTATGACAAGGACGGTATTCATATAAACGGCGCTACCAATATGGGTATAGTAAGGGGCCTCCTTGCAACAGGTATCGGCGATGATATTGTTGCTCTTAACGCGTGGGACTGGTGCACATCATCTCATGTTTTTGGAAATATTGAAAATCTTCTCATTGAAAACATAAGTGGACTTGGAAACGAGGCGCGTCTTCTTTCAGGCAGAAAAATCTACCCCAACGGAAAAACAGCGGATTGTAACATTAAAAACTGTGTTTTCCGCAACCTTACGGGAATTTATGTTTTCAAAATGTACTGTCAGCCCAACTGTCACAATGTAACCCATAAGGACAAATGGTACGACTATTCTCCCGTTTGCGGCAATATGGAAAATATCTATTTTGAAAACCTTGATGTTCCCGAGGTAAGGCATATCGGTATTGCAGACATTCCCGTACCCGGAATTTTTTCGATTCTTGCGGATTGTAAAAACATCAATATTGCTGACGTCAGAGTCAGCGAAACTCTTGACGAGCTCAAACGCAAAAATGTAGCGTTTGTTGATGCAGGACCCATTTCCGCAACATGGAAAAAAGGTGAAAATCCCGAAGATTGGGGCGACTTCTTCCATCCCGATATGTGCTGTACGGTAGAGGATATAACTATTGAAAATGTAACCATCGCAGGAGAAAAAACAACCGATTCTTCTAAACTTGTCAGAGAAAGACAACTTGAAATCAATCCCGACTACCCCAATACTACTCCTGCAGGCGGAACAGGTTTTGGGAAAATCAATAAAGTAACTGTAAAATAAGTTTGGAAGTAGCATTATTATATATTATATTTTAATTTCAATTGCCGCGCTTATGTTTTCGTGCCAGTTCATCTGTCAGCAAAGCTATGAAAAACACAATGGAACAGCGCTTCCTCATGCACTTTTATATGCTCTGTATAAAGGTTTGTCAGTAATGGTGATAATGCTCCTTTTAGGCGCATTCAAGCTTGAATTTACCACGTTTTCATTTTTTGCGGCGGCACCTTATTCGCTTTGCTATATACTGATGATTTATTTCAGCCTTAAGGCCTTTTCGGTGGCGAATCTTTCCGTATACTCGGTATTTACAATGCTTGGCGGAATGACGCTTCCTTTTTTGACAGGTGTTTTTCTGTTCGGAGAGGAGCTTTCTGTCTTCAAAGTCGTTTGCTTCATTTTGGTAGCAATCGCTGTTGCGATGAATATTCAGAAAGGCAGCCATAACAAAAAAGCGTTTTTGTACTACATTCTTGTTTTTATCTTAAACGGAACTGTGGGGACTATTTCAACAATTCATCAGAACATAGGGTTAAAAATTACGGATAGTACAAGCTTTTTGTTCTATTCAGGTATATGGACAGTTATAATCTGCAGTGTATGGCTTCTTATAAAAGGAGAAAAGGTTTCATTTCTTAAAGGAAAAAATCTTTTATTTCCCGCGCTTGATGGCTTTTTCAACGGTTGCGGAGATTTATTGCTCCTTATATCTGTCGCTCCAGGTGCACTTGATGCCTCGGTTCTGTATCCCTTTGGAACAGGCGGAGTTATGCTCTTCTCAGTTATAATCAGTACACTAAGACACGAGAATGTAAAGAAAATTGAATACATAACTGCAACAATTGCCTTTGTGGCAAGTGTGCTGATGGCATTTTAATTTCCTGAAAATAAAAAAGATGGCAGTCATTAACTGCCATCTTTTTATTTCATCGATAAATACTTGCGAAACACTACTTCCAGTATCTCATCACGCTCAACCTTAGTGATAAGACTTCTTGCACCCTTGTGACCTGTAATATAAGTAGGATCGCCCGACATAATATAACCAACAAGCTGACTTATCGGATCATATCCCTTTTCAATCAAAGCCTCATGCACGCGAAAAATTATAGCCTCTATCTCAGTGTCACGAGTCTTGCATATATCAATATGAGTTGTTGTGTTATTTACCATAACGATCACCCCTTTGTCTATTATCATATTACACTATAGATTGGAAATTTGCAATACAAGTAACAAAAACTTAATATTTGTGTTATTAAAGTGTAACTGCGGAAAAAATCAGTGTACATCATCAAGGAAATTTTTGAGTTTTTCAAAAGTTTCGTCGCTTATATCATGCTCAATTTTACAACTGTCGGTGTAAGCAGTTTCCTCGCACACGCCAAGCTTAATAAGCACACCTGCGATAACATCATGCCTTTCGCGTACCTTTTTAGCAATTGCAAGACCTTTCTCGGTAAGCCTGATTCCGCCGTCCTTATCGATTGTAATATATTCTTCTTCTCGGAAAGCTTTCATTGCGACCGAAACACTTGCTTTTGTAAAACCGAGCTCGTTCGCAACGTCAATGCTTCTTACGTAGCTATTTTTGTCGCCAAGCATAAGAATCGCTTCAAGATAATTTTCAGCAGATTCTTTGATTTTCATAAAAACCCCTCCAAAAGTGAAGTTAAAACCATTTTACCACACCTTTTTATGATTTGCAACAGTATCGTATTTTTTTAAAATGCAGAGTAATAATAAAAACCGAAAGGAATGATAAAATGACAAATAATATATTACCCGATGACAATATCCAAAACACGGAAGACCCAATGCCTGAAAGTATAAAAAATCTTATTTCCGCACGAGTTTATAAGGAACTTACCGAAAATGATGAAAAAGAAGAGGAAAAGAGGAAATAAAATGAAAATACGCACAGACCTTGCACTTGAGTGCCGTGAAATGTTCGCCGAGGAAATAAGTGGAGTGGAAAGCACATCCCAGGATGATGACGGAATAACGGTAACTCATGTGAATATAAAAACGGACGAAGGGGCAAACCGCATAGGAAAACCCGTCGGAAGCTACGTTACTATTGAAATAGACAATATGTTTTATGATGACGATGATATGAAAGAGCGCGGGGAAAAAGCAGTATCGGATGAACTCAAAAAACTTCTCGAAAAACAAAATACCGATTCTGTGCTTGTTGTAGGTCTTGGGAATCAGTATATAACGCCGGATTCAATAGGCCCTAAAACCGTTGGAAAAGTGACCGTAACCCGCCATATAACAAGTGCAGCACAGCTTGGTTTTAACTTTAATATTCGTCCTGTAAGTGCCGTTGCGCCCGGTGTTCTTGGCATCACGGGAATTGAGACAGGCGAAATTGTAAAAGGTGTAGTGGAACACGTAAAACCTACGCTCGTTATTGCGGTGGATGCCCTTGCAGCACGGAAAATAAGCCGTCTTGGCACAACTATTCAGCTTTCCGACACGGGAATATCTCCGGGAAGCGGTGTCGGAAATAACCGAAAGGAACTGACAGAAAAAACTCTCGGAGTACCCGTTGTCGCAATCGGAGTCCCCATGGTTGTTGATGCTACAACCCTTGCTATGGATATTGTCCGCGACCGTGCCCAAATCAAAAATGAGCTTCTTGATGACAGTCGCGGAATGATACTGACGCCCAACGATGTCGACGCTATTTCAAATATTGCATCGGACATTATTTCGGGAGGAATAAATACGGCTCTTCATTCTTGAAAAACTTGTCGTAATATGGTATAATCATCCATATTATGTTCAAGGAAGTGTAATTATGGGAATGCTTGCGGCTCATATAAGGGGACTTCGTAAAAATGCGGGACTTACTCAGAAACAACTTGCAACCCGCATAGGAGTTGGTACTACAACTATTAATAATATAGAAAGCGGTTATATAACATCTCCTGCGCCAAATATAATTGATGCTCTTGCAGCGGCGTTTAATACGGATAGTTATTCTCTCCTGAACCATCTTTCAATAGATGTCGGAGAACGTGCAAAGCTTGTGCATGTTGTAAGTTCCATAAGCAGTAAAAAGCCATTTGTAGAAATAGATAAAATTGTTGAAACTGCATTTTTAGACCGCGAGGAACTCCACGGATTTGAGTATCTCGGAATTAAAATGCCCGACAACTCAATGGTTATGGAAGCTATCAAGGAAGGCGCAAGTGTAATCATCCGCAAGGATGCCATAATTCAAAATGGCGACATAATCGCGGCAGTATATAATGACAACGACGCTATTATCAGAACTTATTACAAAGACGGCAATAACGTCGTGCTCAAATCGGCAGGGGATGAAACCCTCTATCCCGACATTGTGATAGACCTTGAAAAAGATCGCTTTGTTATTATCGGCAAGGTTATTCATTGTACAAATTATTTCGGCAAAAATAAATGATAAATTTTACAAATTTGCTTGCTTTTTGCACTGAAAAATAATATACTGTAATGTGGATTAAAATGAAGGGAAAACTTTTATGATATATCTTGATAATGCAGCTACAACGAAAATGAAAGATAGTGTAGTCAGTGCGATGCTTCCGTATTTTACTGAAACCTTCGGTAATGCGTCTTCCACATATACAACTGCGGGGCAAGAGGCACGCAACGCAATGAATGAAGCACGTGAAAAAATAGCTTCTCTTATTGGGGCAACTGCGCGCGAACTTTATTTTACAAGTGGCGGTAGCGAAGCAGACAACTGGGCAATAAAGGGTGTTGCTCTTAAAAATAAGGACAAGGGTAATCATATCATTACAACAACTGTTGAACATCACGCAATACTCCATACCTGCGAGTATCTTGAAAAGCAGGGCTTTGAAGTGACCTATGTTCCCGTTGATGAATATGGTATGGTAAACCCCGAAGATATTAAAAACGCAATTACCGACAAGACAATTCTTGTTTCTGTAATGTTTGCAAATAACGAAATCGGTACAATAAATCCTATTTCTGAAATAGGTGCAATCTGCCGTGAAAAGGGTGTATATTTCCACACTGATGCAGTTCAGGCAACAGGTGCAGTGAAAATTGATGTTGAAGAAATGAACATCGACCTTCTTTCAATGTCAGCACATAAGTTCCACGGTCCCAAGGGTGTCGGTGCTCTCTACATCAGAAAGGGTGTAAAGATTGAAAACCTCATCCATGGCGGCGCGCAGGAATCAGGCAGACGTGCCACAACAGAAAATGTTGCAGGTATTATAGGTATGGCGCAGGCACTTTCAGAAGCCTCTGAAAGCATGGAAGAAAAAACTAAAAAACTTGTGAAGATGCGTGACCGTATAATTGATACGGTGCTTGAAACAATTCCCTACACACGTCTTAACGGACACAGGGACAAGCGCCTTCCCAATAACACAAGTTTTTGCTTCAGATATATTGAGGGTGAAAGTCTCTTGTTATCACTTGATATGATGGGCTTTGTCGTTTCAAGCGGCAGTGCTTGTACATCAGGCTCACTTGATCCGTCCCACGTTCTTTTGGGAATCGGACTTCCTCACGAAATTGCGCACGGATCACTTCGTGCATCTCTTTCAGAATTTACAACAGATGAAGAAATTGACGCTTTCTTAAAAGCACTTCCCCCGATTGTTCAGAGGCTGAGGGATATGTCACCGCTTTACGAAGGTGTAGAAGGAAAGGAATGATATAAATGTACAGCGAAAAGGTTATGGACCATTTCTCAAACCCCAGAAATGTCGGGGAAATAGCAGATGCTAATGCAGTAGGTACAGTTGGTAACGCCAAGTGTGGCGATATCATGAAAATTTATATGAAGATTGAAAATGATACAATCGTTGATATCAAGTTCAAAACTTTCGGTTGCGGTGCCGCTGTTGCTACAAGCTCAATGGCTACTGAACTTGTAAAGGGTAAAACTATTGAAGAAGCTCTTCAGCTTACAAACAAGGCCGTTGTAGAAGCTCTTGACGGACTTCCCGTAGCTAAGCTTCATTGTAGCGTTCTTGCTGAAGAAGCAATCCGTGCCGCTATTCAGGACTACTACGATAAGAGTGGTATTGAAAAGAAGATTGAGTGTAGCGGAGATTGCGCACATTGTCACCACACTCATTAAAAGACGAATGATTTTAGCACACAATTTATAATAAAAGGAATCCGATTGGATTCCTTTTTAATTTTTACTGTTTTTTATAAAATCAGACAAAGATATTGCAAAACACCTTGCGCCGAGTATTGCTTCATCAAGGGTGTTTCCGTTAGTGCCAACTTCAACAATAATTCCACCGGGAGCAAGTTGCTGATTAAAACGTTGGCTCCTGAAATTCAGCGGTCGACACAAATCGGGATAAAGCGAGAGCGTGTGCTTTTGCAACTGAGTGGCAAAACGCATATTCTGTTCCCAATTGTCGTGGGTAAGACCACTCTGGTCGCTTCCGACTACAAACATAATTTTTGCGGCATCTTCTCCGTCAATTTTTGTTGTGTGTTTTACTTTTTCTCCGTTCGGGCCTTCTATTGCATCGCGGTGAACATCAAGCACGATTTTGATTGACGGATCTTTTTTTATATGTCCCTCAATCAGTTTGGCTGTTTTGTTATAACTTCCGCTGTAACTCGGGTGGTCGTTTGTGGATGTGTCGTGATACACCCGAATACCATTTGATTCGAGAATGTTTTTGATTTCTTCACCGACTCGCACCATGTTGTAATTTTTGTCGGTTGTGCGGTCAGTATCGGTTTGCGTATATTTGAATTTTTCTGATGGCGTATAACTTTCTGTTGTGTGGGTGTGAACAATCAGTACCGAAAAATCTTCGCTTAAAAAAGATGGTGTCGGAGAAATAAAATCTTCGGGATTTATATTAAGCTTCGTTGCGTTAGAAAGCTTGATTTCAGGTGAAAAATCTGTTGCTGGAGGCGCTTGTATCGGAACTTTTACTTGTGAAATTTCAGCTTGCACTTTTGACTCGTGGGCAGAGGATGTTTCAGGCGGTTTCTCCTGAAAGGAAAAGACTCCTGAAACGACAGGCGTGTCCACGCCCAAAGAAACATTTGATGAAAGAAAGAATTTTAAAACATCATCGCTGATAGTAATAGAGGGAAGCGATTTTGACAAAACTACACTTGACATTATCACAAAAGAGAGGGCAGCGCTAAAAAAAGCAGGGCGCAACTTTCTCAAGTTGACTGTAGCAACCGTAGTTTTTTTCAAAAAAATCACTCCTTTTCACATAATATATATTGATTTATTTATGAAATTATGCGATAATAGTATGTGTTTTTATGTAATACATTTTTGTGACTTATTATCCGCGATAAGTTTACTTTCAAATAAAAGCGGTAAGAAAGGCTTGGTAATAATGTTAGTATCAGCAAAAGAAATGCTTGAAAAGGCTCGCGACGGAAAATACGCGGTAGGCCAGTTTAACATCAACAATCTTGAATGGACAAAGGCGATCCTCCTTACAGCAGAAGAACAGAAGTCTCCTGTTATCCTTGGTGTAAGTGAAGGCGCAGGCAAGTATATGGGTGGCTACAAGACAGTTGTAGGTATGGTTAAAGGTATGATTGAGGGACTTAATATCACAGTTCCTGTTGCTATTCACCTTGACCACGGTAGCTACGATGGTGCAATGAAGTGTATCGAGGCAGGCTTCTCATCAGTTATGTTTGACGGTAGCCATTATCCCATCGACGAAAATATTGCGAAAACTACTGAACTTATAAAAATCTGCGAAGAAAAAGGCCTCAGCCTGGAAGCAGAAGTAGGTGCAATCGGCGGTGAAGAAGACGGCGTTGTAGGAAACGGTGATATCGCAGATCCTATGGAATGTAAGGCAATCGCAGAGCTTGGCGTAACAATGCTTGCAGCAGGTATAGGTAATATCCATGGTAAGTATCCTGAAAACTGGAAGGGTCTTGCTTTTGATGCTCTTGAAGAAATCAAGAATGCAACAGGAAATATTCCGCTTGTTCTTCATGGTGGTACAGGTATCCCTGCAGAAATGATAAAGAAAGCGATTTCTCTCGGCGTTGCAAAAATCAACGTTAACACAGAATGCCAGCTTTCATTTACAGCTGCTACAAGAAAGTACTTTGAAGAAGGTAAAGACCTTTCAGGTAAAGGCTTTGACCCCAGAAAAGTCCTTGCTCCCGGTTTTGAAGCAATCAAGGAAACTGTTAAAGGAAAGATGGAACTTTTCGGTTCAGTTAACAAGGCGTAATTTATTCTGTTAAGTCAGGGCAAGGGGGAAATTATGAATAAAAAAAGCACTCTTTCCCGCCAAACACTAAAAAGACTCCCTGTATATATGTCGTATCTCAGAACGCTTGACGATAATGAGGTTGAATATGTTTCATCTTCCTTTGTTGCCGATGCTCTTGATATGAATGATGTGCAGGTAAGAAAGGACCTTGCGGCGGTTTGCAAGACTCCTGGGACACCCAAAAAAGGGTTTGTTGTCAGGGATCTTATTGAAGGAATTTCTGATTTCCTTGGCTACGGTGAGGAAAACGATGCGATTTTAGTAGGTGCCGGAAATCTGGGTATGGCTCTTATGAGCTATCGCGGTTTTGACAACTATGGAATAAAAATTGCAGCTGCGTTTGATACTCGTCCTGAACTTATAGACAATAAAAAGGTTTTTGATATTTCAAGACTTCCTGAAATATGCAAAAAACTCAATGTAAAAATCGGCGTTATAACAGTTCCCGTAGATTCTGCACAGCAGGTGTGTGATATGCTTGTCGAAAGCGGTATTCTAGCGATTTGGAATTTTGCGCCTACGCATATCAAGGCCCCCGAAGAAATTCTGGTGCAGAATGAAAATATGGCGTCATCACTTGCGCTTTTATCAAATCATCTGCGCATAAAAATGGCATTAAAGTAATATAAAAAAGCTTTTATCCGTCGGATAAAAGCTTTTTTGTGTAATATTAACTAAAAATATGTTTAAAATTATCCTTTTTTTTGTACAAAATTCCCTAAAACCGTTTGACTTGATGATTTTTATTTGATAAAATATAAAATAAGTATAATTATATCCAAAAAACGGAGGAGAAAATATGACTGCAAAGAAAATTAAGACAACTGAAGAAACTACTTTTATTTCAGCCTCCGAGCTTGCTTTGTTTAACAACGGAACAAATTTTAGCGCATATAAATTTATGGGCGCAATTCCCGACGAAATTTTTGGGGATAGCGGGTACAGTTTTTCCGTATGGGCACCCAATGCGGAGTATGTAAGTGTTGTTGGCGATTTTAACGGGTGGGATATAAGTGCCCACGCTATGAATCCGCAGGGAAGTAGCGGCGTCTGGCACACTTTCATAAAAGGTGTTACGGAAGGACAAAATTATAAATATTTTATAAAAGCAAAAAACGGTACTTCTTTTTACAAGGCAGACCCTTATGCAAGATTTTGTCAGCTCGCTCCTGAAACTGCATCAATAACATATAATACAAGCGGTTTTGAATGGAACGACAAAAAGTGGCTTGATAAGAGAGCAAAAAATGCTCCTTATGAGAAACCGATGCTTATTTACGAAATGCATCTTGGCAGCTGGAGAACCCACGAGGATGGTTCGCTGAAAAATTATCGCGAGATAGCCGACGAACTTTGTCCCTATCTTATTGAAATGAATTATACACACGTTGAACTGATGCCTCTTACAGAATTCCCGTTTGACGGAAGCTGGGGCTATCAGGTAACGGGATATTTTGCTTCGACAAGCAGATACGGAACACCGAAAGATTTTATGTACTTCGTGAATAAGTGTCACGAAAACGGCATAAGTGTTATTATGGATTGGGTTCCCGCGCATTTCCCAAAGGACGAGCACGGCCTCAGACAGTTTGACGGAACGCCCATTTATGAATACCCTAATCCATTAAAGGGAGAGCATAAGGAGTGGGGAACGCTCGTGTTTGATTACGGACGCGAGGAGGTTGTGTCCTTCCTTATTTCAAGTGCACTTTACTGGCTCGACGTTTTTCATATAGACGGACTTCGTGTTGATGCTGTTTCAAGCATGCTTTACCTTGATTACGGTCGTGAGGAATATCTGCCTAACAAGAACGGTGGAAACGAAAATCTTGAAGCGATTGAGTTCTTGCAAAAACTCAACATCGCCGCATTTTCAAACTATCCGAACGTATTGATGATTGCCGAGGAATCTACCGCATGGCCCAGTGTTACAAAACCTGTGTGCGACGGCGGATTGGGATTCAACTATAAATGGAATATGGGTTGGATGAACGATATGCTTCGTTATATGAGTATGGACCCGTATTTCAGACGCGACAATCATAACCTGCTGACATTTTCGATGATGTATGCATTTTCCGAAAATTATATACTTCCGCTATCGCATGATGAAGTAGTGCACGGTAAATGTTCTCTCATTCAGAAAATGTCCGGACTTTACGGGCAGAAATTTGATTCGCTTCGTGCGTTCTTTATGTATAAGATGGCGCACCCCGGAAAGAAACTTCTTTTCATGGGTGGAGAAATAGCACAGTTTATTGAGTGGCGCTATTACGAACAGCTTGAATGGCACTTGCTCGATATTGAAAATCATAAAAAGTTCCACGAATTTATGAAGGTGCTTAATAAGTTCTACAAAGAAGCAAAACCCATGTGGGAAATAGAAAACAGTTGGGACGGCTTCGAGTGGATAAATGCCGACGACCGTGACAGAAGTGTGATTTCATTTGTGCGTCGCGGTAAAAAGAAAACAGACGAAGTTGTAGTTATCTGTAACTTCACTCCTGTGGAGTACAATGACTATGTTGTCGGCGTACCGCGTGCAGGAACGTATGCAAGTGTTCTTTCAAGTGATGAAAAAACATTTGGAGGTGGAGGGAAGGTGATAAAACCTGCATCTGCCAAAAAGAAACCGCAGGGCAATATGCCCTACTCGATTACGCTTGATATACCTCCTATGAGTGCAGTATATCTGAAACGAAAAAGAGTCTGAAAAAATTTGAAATATAATAGCAGAGAGGAAGGATTAGACATGAAAACAGCCGAGTGTTTAGCAATGATTCTTGCCGGCGGACAGGGAAGCCGACTTGGCGCACTCACCAAAACAGTAGCAAAACCCGCAGTTCCCTTTGGAGGAAAGTACAGGATTATCGATTTTACGCTTAGTAACTGTATCCATTCGGGAATTTATACCGTAGGTGTACTTACGCAGTATCAACCCCTTGAACTCAATACTTATATCGGTAGCGGACATCCATGGGATCTTAACAGAAATAGCGGTGGTGTATACGTTCTGCCTCCTTATCAGAGTGCTGAAAAAGGCGAATGGTATAAAGGTACTGCAAACGCAATTTATCAGAATATTGAATTTGTTGATAAGTTTAATCCCAAGTATGTTGTTATCCTTTCAGGTGACCATATTTATAAGATGGACTATTCCAAAATGATTAAGTTCCATAAAAAGAATAACGCCGATGCAACAATCGCCGTTATTGAAGTTCCGTGGGAAGAGGCAAGTCGTTTTGGTATCATGACTGCAAACGAAGACGGCAAAATTGTTGAGTTTGCGGAAAAACCTGCACAGCCCAAGAGTAATCTTGCATCAATGGGTGTGTATGTGTTTACATGGGAAGTTCTTAAAAAATATCTTCAGAATGATGAACTTGACCCTGAAAGTTCAAATGACTTTGGTAAGAACATTATCCCCACAATGCTTAATAATGGCGAAAATATGTGTGCATACGCATTTGACGGATATTGGAAAGACGTTGGTACTGTTCAGAGTTTGTGGGAAGCAAATATGGATATTCTTGCCCAGCCTCCTGCGTTTGAACTTAACGACAGCAACTGGAAAATTTATTCCAGAAATCCTGTTAAGCCCCCGCATTTCGTGGCAGGTGGCGCAGTTATTAAAAACAGCTGTGTGACCGAGGGCTGTAATGTTTACGGAACAGTGAACCACAGTATTCTTTTTGAAGGTGTTACTGTTGAAGAGGGTGCAGTAATTGAAGATTCTATTATCTTCCCGGGAACAACAGTAAAGAAAGGTGCGGTTATTAAAAAGGCCGTTGTCGGTGAAGATGTAATTATCGGCGAGGGTGCAATTGTCGGTGATGAAAGCGTACAGACTCCACAGTATGAAAGTCAGTACTGCACGGGTGGAATATCCCTTATCGGTGGAGGAATAGAAATTCCTGCCGGTAGAAAAATAGGTAAAAATTCAATGGTGACAGCAGAAAACGGAAAGGAGGAGAACTGAAATGAGAGATATGATGGGTATTGTAATGGCGGACAGCCGTGATTTGCGCCTTAACGAACTTACCGAGTTTCGTTCAGTTCCCGCGCTTCCTTTTGGCGGAAGATACCGCCTTGTAGACTTTATTCTTTCCAATATGGTAAATTCAGGAATGATAAATGTCGGTATTGCAACTAACATCAACTATTCTTCTCTTATGGACCATGTCGGTAGCGGTGCCGCTTGGGACCTTAACAGAAAAATTTACGGACTCTTTATGCTTCCTCCTCACGTTCGCGGAACAAGTGAACACGTAAGTGAAGGCAGCATCGACCAGCTTTACGGAGTTCTTACATTCCTTCGCAGAAGCCGTCAGGATTATGTTCTCCTTGCAAGCGGAAGAACAGTTTGTAATATGACTTTTGACGAAGCACTTGAAAAACATATTGAAAATGAAGCTGATATTACAGTTATCTACCACGACAAAAAGGAAAAGGATGAACAGCTTTCTCGCGGTGCCGTTTATGAAATCGAAGAAGACGGCAGAGTAAAAGGCATCGAAATTCAGCCCCGTTTCCCCAAAACTACTTTTGAAAGTATGGGTATGTTCATCATTGGCAGACTTAAGCTCATTAAACTTATCGAGGATGCTTATTCACGCGGAAGCCATGACTTCGTGCGAGATATTCTTATAAGTGCAATCCATGAAAGCAAAGTATACGGATATGAATATAAGGGCTTTGTAGGTATTATTGATTCTGTTGCAAGCTATTACGAAAACAATATGAAACTTCTCCAAAAGGAAGTGCGCGACGAGATTTTCGGTGCAGAAAACCGTATTTATACCAAGGTAAAAGACCAGGTGCCCACACAGTATAAGGAGAGCTCTTCTGTATCTGATTCGCTTGTTGCCGACGGGTGTATAATCGAAGGTAAGGTTGAGAACAGTATTATCTTCCGTGGCGTTTACATCGCAAAGGGTGCAACTGTTAAAAACTGTATTGTTATGCAGAATACCGTGGTTGAGGAAAACTGTGAAATTGAAAACGTTATTCTTGATAAGGAGTGTACTCTTCGTGAAGGTAAACGACTTATCGGTCAGCCCAACTATCCCGTAATTCTTCCCAAGAGAACATTGTTGTAATAAATGGCGAAATAGAAAGGACAAAATTATGAAGGTTTTATTTGCAACAAGTGAATGCGTACCTTTTGTAAAAACAGGCGGACTTGCCGACGTTGTTGGCGCTCTTCCGCAGGAACTGAATAAACAAGGTTGTGAAGCACGCGTGATTTTACCCAAATACGGCAAAATTGCGCAACAGTACAAAGACGAAATGCGCTACATCGACAATATCTATATAAAAATGGGTTGGCGCAGCCAGTACTGCGGTGTGTTTGACCTTAAGATAGGTAATGTTACCTACTATTTCGTTGATAACGAATTCTATTTCGGTTCAGACACAATCTATGGCGATATGGCACAGGATGTTGAACGTTTTGCGTTTTTTGACAAGGCGGTGCTTGCTCTTTTACAGGTTGTTGATTTCTGGCCTGACGTTATTCATTGCAACGACTGGCAGACAGGTATGATACCCGTTCTTCTGCGCGCGCACTATAACTGCGATGACCGTTATAACAGAATAAAAACGGTTATGACCATACACAACCTCAAATTCCAGGGCGTGTATGATAAGAAGACCATCGCCGACGTGTGCGAACTTCCCGAAGAATACTTCACAGCAGACAAACTCGAGTTTTTCTCGGATGCAAGTTTCTTAAAGGGCGGGCTTGTTTATGCTGATTTTATCACAACTGTCAGCAAAACTTATTCAAGAGAGATTATGACTGACTATTTCGGCGAGAATTTGCAAGGTCTTCTTTCTGCAAAAAGCAATAGCGTGACAGGTATTATAAATGGTATAAACTACGAAGAGTGGAATGCCTCCAAGGATGCGCTTATTTATCAGAACTACGACGGCAGAAATGTTGTTTCGGGTAAAAAAGCGAATAAACTTGCGCTTCAGAAGGAATTCGGCCTTGAGGAAAATCCCGACAAGTTCCTTATCGGTATGGTAACGCGCCTTACCGGTCAGAAAGGTCTTGACCTTGTGGAATGTGTTATGGACAGCATCCTTGAAAATGATGACGTGCAGATGATTGTTCTCGGTACAGGCGAAGAACAGTACGAAAATATGCTTCGCCACTTTGAGTGGAAGTACAAGGGCAAGCTTGCTTCTCTTGTTATGTTCGATAACGCAGCAAGCCATAAAATCTACGCAGGAAGCGATGCTTTTCTGATGCCGTCACTTTTTGAACCATGCGGACTCAGCCAGATGATTTCAATGCGTTACGGAACACTTCCCATTGTTCGTGAAACAGGTGGTCTTCGTGATAGTGTAGAACCGTTCAACGAATACGAGAACACGGGAACAGGTTTCAGCTTTGCAAATTACAACGCACACGAGATGCTTGGAATCATAAATTATGCCAAGAGAACATACTACGAAAACAAAAAATCATGGCAATCTATGGTAAAAAGAGCAATGAAAGCCGATTTTTCGTGGCGAAATTCAGCAAAAGAATACATTGACGTGTATAACAGATTGTAGTATAATTAAGGGTATGAAGTTTAAAATAACTTCGTACCCTTTTGCTTATAATTTTTTAAGGAGTTGTATATATTGGCTACAAAGAAGCTTACTGCTAAACAGGAGCAGATAAAAGAAGAAATCCTCGGAAAACTTAGCCGTCATTACGGCAGGACTCTTGAGGATGCTACAAAGGCACATATCTATAAGGCGGCGGCACTTACCGTCCGCGATAAAATAATGGAAAGATGGACAGCGTATCGTCGTCAGCAGAGAACTGCGCAGAAGAAAGAGCTTTTCTACCTTTCTTTTGAATTCCTTATGGGGCGTTCTCTCGGAAACAACCTTCTTAATATCGGTCTTACAAACGATTATGACAAGGTTTTGCAGTCGATGGGTTGTTCCCTTGAAGAAATCGCGTCGCAGGAAAGCGATGCAGGCCTCGGTAACGGCGGTCTCGGAAGACTTGCGGCTTGTTTCCTTGACTCTCTCGCAACACTTGAACTTCCGTCTTTCGGTTGTTCAATCCGTTACGAATACGGACTTTTCAAACAGCTTATCGTAGATGGCGAACAGGTTGAAACACCTGATAACTGGCTTCACGATGGTAGCGTTTGGGAAATTCCCCGTCCTGAAGAAAAAGTTACAGTACGTTTCGGCGGTAAGGTTGAAACAGAAATGACTGAAAATGGTCTTCGCGTAAACTATGTTGATACAACAAACGTTGTAGGTATTCCTTACGATGTTCCGATAGTTGGCTACGATGCTAAAATCGTAAACACTCTCCGCCTTTGGTCAGCACGTGCTGAACGCGACCTTGATATGACAAGTTTTTCAGGCGGTGACTACCTTCAGGCAGTTGAAGAAAAGGCACTTGCAGAAGTTTTAAGTAAAGTTCTCTACCCCGAAGATAATCATCAGGAAGGTAAGGCGCTTCGACTTCGTCAGCAGTACTTCTTTGTGTCTTGTACAATGCAGTGGATTATTTCAAGATTCAAACGTCATCACAAGGGTATGGATCTTGACAAACTCCCCGAATATATTGCAGTTCATATCAACGATACACATCCTGCAATCGCAATCCCCGAACTTATGCGTATCCTTATGGATGAAGAGGGTATGGGTTGGGATCAGGCATGGGATATCGTATGCCGTGTATTTGCATACACAAACCATACAATTATGGCAGAAGCGCTTGAAAAATGGCCCATGGATATGTTCCAGCGTCTTCTTCCCAGAATTTATATGATAGTTGACGAAATGAACCGTCGTCTTGTTTGTGAACTTCATAATCTTTACGGCGATGACTGGGGCAAAATCAACTATATGTCAATCATTGCACATAACTATATCAATATGGCTAATATGTGCCTTGCAACCTGTCATAAGGTAAACGGCGTATCAGGTCTTCATACTGAAATTTTGAGAAACGATGTTTTCCGTGACTATAATAGCCTTACTCCCGAAAAATTCGTTTCAATTACAAACGGTATCACATACCGCAGATGGCTTCGCCTTGCAAATCCGCAGCTCAGCAATCTTATCACATCAAAAATCGGTAAGGCATGGGTTAAGGATGTTTCAAAACTTGAAAACCTTCTTCCGTTTGCAGACGACAAGGAATTCCAGCAGGAATTCAAGGCAGTTAAGCTTGAAAAGAAAAAGGAACTTGCTGCATATATCAAGGAAAATAACGGAATTGATGTAGATCCTACTAGCATTTTTGACGTTCAGGTAAAGAGACTTCACGAGTACAAACGTCAGCTTCTCAACGTTTTACACATTCTTTATCTTTATGACAAGGTTAAGAATGATAAGAATTTTGATATATATCCGCACACATTCATTTTCGGTGCGAAGGCATCACCCGGATATGCTCGTGCAAAACTTATCATAAAGCTTATAAACGACGTTGCAAAAATGATAAATAACGACCCCGATGTTAATTCAAAAATCAAGGTTGTATTTATTGAAAACTACGGTGTAAGCCTTGCGCAGAAGATTATTCCCGCTGCCGATATCAGTCAGCAGATTTCAACAGCAGGTAAAGAGGCAAGCGGTACAGGTAATATGAAGTTTATGGCAAATGGTGCTCTTACCATCGGTACACTTGACGGCGCAAATGTTGAAATGCGCGAATGTGTAGGCGACGAAAACATCTTCATATTTGGTATGAAAACACCCGAGGTTAATCGTGAACTTCAGTTCAACGAAAATTCAAGCCAGAATATCTACACTACAAACGCAGAGGTAAGACGTGTTCTCGATATGCTTATCGACGGAACAATCTGCCCTGAAGATACAAGCAAGTATCAGGACCTTTATCAGACACTTCTCTTCGGTGACCACGGCAGAGCCGATATTTATATGGTTATCCGTGACTTTGAGGCATATTGTGAAATTCACCGTGTTGCCGATAAGGAATACCGCAACGAAGGTTTGTGGCTTAAGAAGGCAATTACAAACGTTGCTATGAGCGGATTCTTCTCAAGTGACAGAACAATCAGCGAATACAACGACAAGATCTGGAATCTCAAAAAATACAAATAATTAAAGAACTACACAGCAAAGTAGAAACTGTTGCGTTGGATATATCATATCCGCAGTGTGAGAGGGACGGGAAGTTGCCCTTTCAACGAATAGACAATTGTCTTGCGATAACAGTTTCGCATTCCGTTGCTGCACTAAAGCCATGCAAATGACCTTTCTGCAGCGAAGCGCAGAAAGGTCGTATTTATTATGAAAAGAAAAATTTCAACTAAAAAGATTTGCGCTCTGGGACTTCTTACGGCGATAACCGTTATTTTGGGAATCTTTGCAACTTTCAGAGTGGGCAATCTTATGAAAATTCCGTTAAAATTTATAACAGTATTTATTGTAGGTGCTCTTTATGGTCCGATTCCAGCCGGAAGTGTGGCGGCAGTTGCAGATCTTATTGAAGCTTCAAAAATGGGAATTAACCCTATGATTACCGGCGTTGAATTTTTATGTGGGATTGTTTTCGGTCTTTGTTTTTATAAAGTGAAAGACAATAAAATGTATTATTTCAGAGCACTCATCTGTGCACTCATGCAATTTGCGGTTGCGTTTTTCGTTATGTCGCAAATACTTTCGGTGATGGGTGTGTATGCAGGATTTTGGGCGGCGGCGTGGATGCGACTTCCGCAAATGATTATACTGTTTGTGCTCCACACGGTTGTAATGTGCGGAGGCAGAAAACTTGTGTTCCGACTTAAAGATTTTATTTCAAAGGAGAATGGATGATGAGCGACTTTAAATCTTATGCAAACAGTTTTCAGGCGAAAAGTCGTCTTGGACTCGAGTCTGTCGGCGCTCTTTGTGAAAAGTGTGGTAATCCGCAGAAAAAACTTAAATTCATACACGTTGCGGGTACTAATGGCAAAGGTTCAACATGTGCGTTTTTGCAATGCATTCTCTCTGAAAGCGGACTTAAAACGGGTAAATTCATTTCGCCCAATATGATTGATGTCTGCGAAAGAATAAGTATCGACGGAAAGAACATTGATTCTTATGAAATGGACGCTCTTTTAGGCGAGGTTGAAAAAGCCGCGCTTGATGTTGAAAAAGAACTCGGTGCAATGCCGACCCAGTTTGAAATATGGACGGCAGCGGCATTTATGTATTTTGAAAAAGAAAATTGTGATATTGTTGTTCTTGAAACAGGTCTCGGCGGACGACTTGACGCAACAAATATCATTGACGCACCCGAAATGTGCATCCTCACAAAAATAGATATTGACCACATTGAATACCTCGGTGGAACAATTGAAAAAATCGCTTTTGAAAAAGGCGGAATCATAAAAAAGGGAAGCAGTGTTATAACAACGCCCAATCAACCTAAAACTGCGCTTGATGTTCTTTACGCAATCGCACAGGAAAGGGAAGCCGACTTCGTTGTTGTTCCCTCGACAAAAAATCACTCACATGATGGTATGAGCGAGGTCTTCGACCTTGAAAAACTACATAATCTTAAAATAAATCTTGCGGGAATTCATCAGACAGAAAATGCATCTCTTGCTGTTACAGCGGCGCAGAAAATGGGTATAGATGAAAAATACATCCGCGCAGGACTTGAAAAGGCAAGAAACATCGGTCGCTTTGAAAAAATATCGGAAAATCCGCTTGTGATATTTGACGGCGCACATAACCTTAACGGAACAGGGGCGCTTATTGAAGCGCTTGACCGCTATTTTGAGAATGAAAAGTTTTCAATCATATATGCCGCTATGGCTGACAAGGATATTGACGCATCGCTCAATCTTTTTAAGGAAAACGGATTTTGCGAAAAAGCAAAGTTCTTTGCAACGAGCGTGAAAGATAATCCCCGAGCACAGACAAGTGATAAACTTGCTGAAAAGCTTACCTCTTTTGGGTTTGACTCGGTTGCCTGCGAAAATATCGGTGAAGCATATAAACTTGCAGAAAAAGAAGGAAATATAATTCTTATCTGTGGCTCGCTCTACCTCTACAAGGATTTTATGGAGAAAAAATAAATACCTTGAAAATTTTTCGGATATATGGTAAAATAATGAAAGTTTATAATAAAAATACAGGGGAGATGGAATTATGGATATTTTAGCATTCTCGCTCTATTTCGTAGCAATGCTCGCAATAGGTATCTATTTCTACTTTAAATCAAAAAACAATAATACAAACGAAAAGGATTACTTCCTCGGCGGAAGGGCGATGGGTCCCTGGGTTACCGCTATGAGTGCTCAGGCATCAGATATGAGTGCTTGGCTTCTTATGGGTCTTCCCGGAAGTATTCTCGCATTCGGCTTCGGTCAGGCTTGGATTGGTATTGGCCTTGCTATCGGTACAGCAGCAAACTGGATTTTAGTTGCGAAAAGACTTCGTAAGTTTTCAAAAGCATCAAACGATGCGATTACACTTCCGCAGTATCTTTCAAACCGTTTCGCTTCAAAGAGTCATACTGTTAGTATTATTTGTGCGGTAGTTTTCCTTATCTGCTTCACAATCTATGTTGCATCTGCATTCGTTGCAGGCGCAGGTGTTTTCACAACACTCGTTCCCCAGCTTGATGCATCTACAGCGATGATTATATTTGCGACAATTGTTGTGATTTATACATTCCTCGGCGGTTTCAATGCCGTTTGCTGGACAGACTTTTTCCAGGGCCTTCTTATGCTTGGTGCACTTCTTATAGTTCCCATTGTGGTAGGCCTTACAAGAGAACTTGACCCTGCAGGTCTTGCGACAGTTTACGAAGGACCCAACGGCGAAAAATTCGAATTCATTGCAAATTTCTTCAGCGCAAGCTGGAAAGATATAATCTCCGGCCTTGGTTGGGGACTTGGCTATTTCGGTATGCCCCATATCATCGTAAGATTTATGGCTATCGAAAAACCCTCTATGGTTAAAAAGAGTGCAACAGTTGCAACTATATGGGTTGTTCTCTCTCTTGCGGCAACTATCGTGATTGCATACTTCGGCAGAATGTTCGTTTACTCAAACGGAGTAAATGCAGGAATTGACCTTTCTCAGAAACTTCTTTCGGAAGGAAGTCAGACTCTTATCTTTGTTGAACTTGCTCGTGATGTATTCCCTGCATTTATTGCGGGACTTCTCCTTGCGGCTATTATCGCTGCATCAATGTCAACAGCAGATTCACAGCTTCTCGTTGCAGCATCATCATTTACAAGCGACCTTTATAAGCCCCTTGTAAGAAAGAACGCATCAAACAAGGAAATTCTCTGGGTAAGCAGATTCGTGGTATTGGCAATCGCTGTTGTAGCATACTTTATCGCGAGCAGTGAAGGCTCTGCGGCACAGGCTATTATGAACCTTGTTGAAAACGCATGGGGTATCTTCGGTGCAGCATTTGGTCCCGTAGTTCTTCTTTCTCTTTTCTGGAAACGCTTTACATATAAGGGCGCTGTTGCAGGTATCGTTTCAGGCGCACTTGTTGATATGCTCTGGCTCTGGCTTCCTGTTTCAGGCGGTGCAACACTTTCTGCAATTACAGGCATTTATGAAATCATTCCCGGATTTATCACCGGTGCTGTCTTTGCAGTGGTAGTTACTCTTCTTGATAAGAAACCTTCAGAAGAAGTTATTGCAATCTTCGAAAGAGCAACAGACAATTCAATCGACGACTAATAAATAGGCAGTTGGTTATAGGGATAAGTCGGTTTTGAACTGATCTTTTCCGCTAAAAGTGCATCAAAAAATGAGGTAATACGACAGTATTACCTCATTTTTATTCTTTCTTTTAACGAAAAATTTCTATTTCAAAACTGCATAGCACTTTTAATAGTGCATTTTTTGATTCAGTACAAACAACAAAATCGCAGATTATCCTGTTGGATATCAAGATTTTTTGTGCAGTAATGGACAAAAAATGCCTCTTAAAAGCGATTTTTCCCTATGACCAACCGCCTAAAGCAAGCGGTATTTTTTTGTATTCAGAAGAAGTCCCTGCGAGGAACAGGCAGAGCGAAACGACAGACTGTTCCCGCCGAAATGAAATGAAGGAAGGCCTTCAGGGACGCAATCACTTTGTGATTGCCCTGCTTGTCCACCCAAATGCTTCGCATTTCGGTACCGGACTACGCAACAACTGCCTGAAAAACAGTTCGCTGGACTGTTTTCCCACGGCAGTTGCCCCCTCGGGGTTCGAGTCCCCAAAGACCGCACCAAAAAGAAAAAGACATCCAAAATGGATGTCTTTCTTTTGGTGGGCC
>JAZREK010000098.1:0-17137 GCA_045660765.1 Clostridia bacterium | reverse complement strand
ATCTGGGTACTGAATATGTGAAGCATTACAGCACCAAAGTCAACAAGTGCCCAATCGGGATTTTTCATTCCCTCGCACTTTACGGGAGGAGAATCAAGTTTAGCCATTTCTTCGCAGGCTGCTTCATACAAGGCGTGCATCTGCGCGGGTGAACCTGCAGAACAAATTACAAAGTAGTCGGCGATTATTGTCGCACCGCCAAGATCAAGGGCGATTATATTACGTCCTTTTTTATTATCAAGTATTTTGGCAAGGGCGTGTACCTTTTCAAGATCTGTCATCTTTCGCCTCTCCTCTCTTCAATCAGGTAATTAAGCGCATGAATCGAATCGGGATGTATAAGTGTTCCCTTTTTGATAACATGCTTTATTGAGCATCCTATCGCATAAATAAGCGCTTCATTGATGTCAATTTCAACAAGTCTGCGGATTTCGCCCGACTGCTCAAGTGTACGGTTAGGCTCAGTCATATCCGCAATATATATAAGTTTTTCAAGAGGTGTCATATTAGCACGCGCGGTGGTGTGGTAATAAATCGCCTCTAAAATTTCGTTGTCTTCAACACCGTAATCCTTATATGCAACTGCCGCGCCAAGATATGCGTGCACAAGTGCATGCTCACTTTTTGCAAGTTCATCAAGAGTTACGCCGTATTTCACACAAATCTGATTAAATTCTTCTCCGCTTTTTTCGTCGAGATTTTTTGCACAATCGTGCAGTAGTGCGGCAATTTTTGCTTTCTCCACACTAACCCCAAACATAGGAGCAAGACGCTCCGCCTCCGAGACTACTCCCAGAGTATGTACAAAGCGTCTTTCTTTCTGCGTTTTCTTAAGTTTCTCAAGCATTTCATTTTCTGTCAAAGAGAACCCTTCAATCCATGTATAAATTACTTTCTATTATATAATTAAAAACAGGTTTTGGCAATAAGTTTCTGCAATCTTTTCCTAACTTTATTTTTTCACGGATTTCACTTGAAGATACTTCTACAACATCCATAGATATTTCCACCGCCGGAGGTGTTACTTTCGCACCTTCACGAGGAAAAACAAAAAGGGTTGCATTCTCTAAAATCCTGTGTGGTTGATACCACGAATCAAACTTGTTATATGAATCGTCACCCACTATAAAAAACAGTTCGTCGTCAGGGTAAACACTTTTAAAATACTCAACTGTATCTGCGCTGTAATTTACCTCTTTACGCTTTAATTCATAGTCGCTGACAATCATTTTGTCTTCTTCACTAATTGCCGCAACAACCATATTATAGCGGTCTTCGCGCGAAACCTGTGATTCTTTTTTATGCGGTGCATTTCCGGTAGGAATAAAAATCAGAAGATCTAAACCACCTGATTTGATAGCTGCACGTGCAACTGCTAAATGCCCGTTATGAATGGGATTGAATGCTCCACCGAATAATCCGATTTTCATATCATATCATCTCACTTAGGAAGCTGAATTTTACGGTTTTCCTTCGCTTTTGCCATGCGGTAAACGACAAATTTGTTTCCGATGCACTGAACAGGCTCTGCACCGATTTCCTCGCAAACGGCTTCACAAGCACCACGAGTAGACATAAACGATGTTTCAAGTACAGTTACTTTGATAAGCTCACGTTTTTCAAGAACGATGTCAAGTTCTGTTAAAATTTCGTCTGTAATACCGCCTTTACCAATCTGGAAAATAGCTTTTTCCTTATTTGCAAGTCCGCGCAGATATGCGCGCTGTTTTGTTGTTATCATAATAATTCTTCCTTATTCCGTATAATCAAATTCGAGTTCGTACATACGTACGGGGTCGCCTTCGCCGCAACCTGCATTTTCAAGAGCTTCAATAATGCCTTTTCTACGGAGTGCAAGCTGGAAATACTGCATACTTTCAGCATCTTCAAAATTACAGTGACGCAAAAGCTTCTCAATGTAAGGACCTTCAACAACATAAGTGTCGTCTTCCTTACGCACTTCAAAAGGTTCTTCCTCGAAGTCCTCTTCAACGAAGTCTGCTTCATATATTTCAACAGGTTCAAGCGTATCAAGCATTGCAGAAACGTGGTTGATAAGCTCTTTTGTACCCTGGTGCGCTGCCGCACTGATTTCAAAGAGCTTTATCCCCTTGTCCGCAATATACTTTTTAAATTCTTCATACGCATCGGGATCTGTGATGATGTCTATTTTATTTGCCGCAACAATCTGCGGGCGAGTAGCAAGAGATTCGCTGTAAAGCGAAAGCTCTTCATTTATTTTTTCAAAATCCTCGATAGGATTTCTGCCTTCAATGCCTGAAACATCCACAACATGAACTATAAGACGTGTACGTTCAATATGGCGAAGGAATTCGTGACCAAGTCCGATACCTTCGTGCGCACCCTCAATAAGACCGGGGATGTCCGCCATAACAAAGCTCTTACCCTCTCCCATTTTGACAACGCCGAGATTGGGTTCAAGTGTTGTGAAGTGATAATTTGCAATTTTCGGACGCGCGGCACTTACCGCTGATAAAAGTGTGGATTTTCCGACATTCGGAAAACCTGCAAGACCGACATCCGCAATAAGTTTAAGTTCAAGAGTAAGTTCTCTCTCCTGACCTTTAAGGCCATCTTTTGCAAACTTTGGTGTCTGACGTGTGGCTGAAGCAAAATGAACGTTACCCCAACCGCCGTTACCACCGTATGCCGCGATAAATTCCTCACCATTTTCAGATAAATCCTTCATAACGCGGTTCGTTTTTGTATCTTTGATAACTGTTCCGACAGGAACATAGATGTAAAGGTCTTCCCCTTTTCGGCCGGAAGAACGGCGTGCTTTTCCGTCTTCTCCGTTACGGGCAGTAAAAACCTTTCTGTGAGCAAAGTCAATCAGGGTAGTAAGGGTTTTATCTGCCTTGAAAACAATATTTCCGCCCTTGCCACCATCGCCACCGTCGGGACCGCCATCGGGCACATATTTTTCACGATGGAATGACACAAGACCATTTCCGCCGTTTCCTGCTTTTACGGTAATATTAGCTATATCTGCAAACATATTTCTACCTCCCTCATCATTACTCACAAACATAAAAAATTAAAAAGGCTCGGAACTTAATCCGAGCCTTTATCTTTTGATTTACGCAGGATATACACTTACCTGCTTCTTATCCTTGCCCTTACGCTCGAACTTAACTTTTCCGTCAACAAGAGCATACAAGGTATCATCGCTACCAATACCTACATTGATACCGGGATGAATTTTAGTTCCTCTCTGACGAACGAGGATGTTACCGGCAAGAACTGCCTGACCGTCAGCACGCTTCGCGCCAAGACGCTTAGACTCGCTATCACGACCGTTCTTTGTAGAACCTACACCCTTCTTATGAGCGAACAACTGAATATTCAATGCGAACATTATAATTTCACTCCTTCCAAAATAAGCATACAGAATTACTTCTGTGTAAATTTCAAATATTTTTTATACTGCGACGAAAGTTCTTTTATAAACATAACCATCGAATTGAGCAGTATATCTGCACCGTTATCCTTTTTATCGGATATTGTGCAAGTCACAAAACCGTCGCGTTCTTCATAACAAAGCTTTGCGAGATTTTGCTTTTCAATGCCGTTAATTGTAAGCCACACAACTGATGAAACAGATGCACAGACAATGTCAGAGCCACTTTCGGCAAAGAAACTGTGTCCTTCAACAGTAAACTGTGTGATTTTGTTTTCGGTATCCAGTACCGTTTTGAATTCAATCATAATTACGCATTGATTGCTGTGATTTCAACCTTTGTATAGGGCTGACGATGACCAGTCTTGTTTCTGTAACCCTTTTTGGGCTTCATCTTGAAAACGATGATCTTCTTACCCTTTGTCTGGCTGAGAACCTTAGCTGATACAGTAGCACCCTCAACAATAGGAGTACCTGCTGTAAACTTGCCTTCTTCGCCAACTGCAAGAACCTGATCAAATTTGATTTCTGCGCCTGCTTCAGCTTCAACCTTTTCGATGAAGAGAACGTCGCCAACCTTTACCTGATACTGCTTGCCACCAGTTTTGATTACTGCGTACATTTGTTGCACCTCCCGTTTAAACAGACTCGCTATTAAGGCGTGAAAAACACTTTAAGGCCTTTTCTACGCGGTTACTGTGCTATGATACCACAAATCAAGGGGTATGTCAAGAAAAATTTACAAGTTTTATTTCAAAAATCCCAACAGGTTCATTACTCCAAGTTCCTCTTCTATTGCGAGCATAAGAATACCGATAATTACAACAGCAATAAAGAGATATTTCTTTGCGCTGAGCTTTTCTTTAAGGAAGATTCTTGAGAGCAAAAGCGACACAACGCATACCGATGAAATAATCGGAGCTGATTTTGCACCATTTCCCCCACTCATAGCATATACATATGTAAGCTGACCGCCGGTTTCAAATATCGCGGAAAGGAACTTGTCCTTCTGTTTAAGAACGGAACCAAACTGCACCTTCTTGATTTTCATAAAGATAAAGAGCACAAGTGCAAAGAGTGCAAATGTCAATTCGTAGCTTGTATTTGCAACATCTTCGATTGTTTTTTCCGTAACGCCTACAAGCGGTGTTGTAGCTATATCGTCAAGATAAAATACATCGGCAAAACTACCTACTGCGTCGAGTATTGCGTATACAAACGGCATACAAAAAGCAATTATTGCCATTTTTTTACCGAGAACTTTTTTGCGCAGTGTATCTCCCTTGTTTTCAAGGAAACCGACACCGACAACACCTATCGCCATAATGATGATTGCAATTACGGCAGGAATTGAAAGAGCTTCCTTTAAAAAGATGACACAAAGGAGCGAACACATCGCACCTGATGTATTTTCAATTGGGTCTGATATCGACTCCTCTACAAAGCGCATTCCGAAGAATGAAAATGTCATAGACAAGATGTAGAGCATCGATACAGGAAGATACTTCACAAGGTTAATAGGATTGTAATTGATATCCTGTGTAAGCAGTGTGAATATTGCGTGTATACCCATTATGATACCTACACACACACTGATTTTAAGGTGAGAATACTTTTCCTGGGGTTGAGCACCTTTTTTATAAAAAAGCTCTGCAAGTCCCCATAAAAGAGTTGTTATCAAAGCGAATACTAACCAAGAATTATTTCCAAACATAGAATTTTCTCCTTTTAATTTATTTTGTTTTCAAAGTTCAATAGAATAATTAAATAAGAGAAAACTGCGGCGGCGAAGTAGTCCCCTGTCCGTACGCTCTTTTCTTACACCTCGGATGAGCCATGAAGACTTCAAGTGCTTCATAGCCTATTCTGTTTGCTGACATATTTCGCCACCTCCTTAAAAAATTTTATCAGCAATAAAATTAATCAAATTTACTGCAATCTCTTTGCAAGGGAAATTGCACTTTCTATATGGTCGCAGAAGTTTTCTCTGCCAACCTTTTCAACGAAGCCCGCCTTTTCCATAACGCGCATGGGCTGAGTGTTAACATGAGAAAGAACAAGTTCTACGCCATTTTCACTGAGTTTTTCATAAAGATCTGAAAGAGCATTCATCGCAGTAACATCAATTGCAGGAACGCTGCGCATACGAAGAATAATGCACTTTGTCTGTTCCATAGCTGTTATCTGCGCAATTCTGTCTGCCGCACCAAAGAAGAGCGGTCCTGTAATTTCGTATACGCGGATGCTTTCGGGAAGCGAGATAAGCTTTTCGCTGTCATCGGTTTCATTCTCTGCATATTTCCATCCGACAACGCCTGATTCATCACTCATACGCTTCATAAAGAGAAGGCATGCAAGAACGAATCCAACTTCGATAGCTATTACAAGGTCAAATACTACGGTAAGCACAAAAGTGATTACAAGAACTGCAATATCACTCTTGGGAGCTGTCTTTACAAGATGCACAAAAGGTCTCCAATGGCTCATATTATAAGCAACAATGAAAAGGATTGCCGCAATTGTAGGCATCGGAATAAGTTTTGCATAAGGCATCAAAGCTACAAGCACTATGAAAAGCACCACTGCATGCACCATACCTGAAATCGGAGATGTACCCCCGTTTTTAATGTTTGCAGCAGTTCTTGCAATAGCACCTGTTGCAGGGATACCTCCAAAGAGCGCACTACCCATATTACCTACGCCCTGCGCCACAAGTTCTGCGTTAGAGCGATGTTTTGTGTTGGTCATACCGTCCGCAACAACACAAGAAAGGAGCGACTCAATAGCCGCAAGTATTGCAATTGTAAAAGCGTCGGGCAGAAGTTCTTTTATCAAGCCAATGTTAATATTTGGGAAAGAAAACTGCGGAGGCGCACTACTAACATTAGGATACAATGTTCCAATTGTAGAAACATCCATCTTCATTGCCATGAATATACCTACAACTACTGCTATAAGTGAAGCCGGTATTTTCTTATTGATATAAGGCCAACCGATAAGAATTGCAAGTGATACCAACCCGACAATTACTGCCTGAATATTGATAGTCGAAATATGTTTAAAAAAGACTTCGAGTTTTTCTATTGTTTCAATCGGCTTTTCGGTGTATTGAACTCCAAAAAAGTCTTTAAACTGCCCGATAAGAATAGTCAGTGCAATACCGGATGTGAAACCTGTTGTAATTGTATAAGGTATGTACTTAATAAGAGTACCGAGTTTGAATATACCCATCAGTATAAGAAGTATACCTGCCATAAGTGTAGCAACGACAAGACCCTCTAAACCACTTTTATAAACAATACCTGCAACAATTGTTGCAAATGCAGCTGTAGGACCTGCAATCTGCACATTACTACCACCGAGGAATGATATAATAAAACCTGCAATGATTGCGGTGTAAATACCCTGTTCAGGTCCTATACCATATCCGGGACCCGGACTGGATGCAATTGCAAGTGCAATCGAAAGAGGAAGCGCGATAATCGCGACAATAATACCTGCTATAATATCTTTGATAAGTCGTTCCTTACTGTAATTTTTCATAGTAGAGAACAACATTGGTTTTAGTTCGTTCATATTTACATCTCCTTTGGAATAGATTATAGCATATTTTGTAGTAAATGGCAATAAAAAAAGGAATGCATTTTTCAAAATGCATTCCTTTTCTCTATACGAGCCATGTTCACAAAATAAACCGCAAATAATACCAGCGCAGACAACATCCAGCCAACAGGCCATACGGAGTACAAAAATGTCATATTCGGGACTATCGGAAACAGAACATACACCCAAACAAATCGCAACACACATAAAAACAAAAGGCTTGTTGTCGCAGGTGAAATGGGTTTTCCCATGCCTTTTAGTGTTCCGCCTATTACCTCATTAATTCCGCAGATGAAATATGTACTTGAAACAATAATCATTTTTTGCTGTGAAAAGTCCAGAACCGCAGGTGAAGAACTCATCAAGGATGAAAGTAGACGCGAAAAGATTGCCGACAGCATTCCCAGACTTGCGCCAAAAGAAACTGTTATCAGCATTGCCTTTTTCATAGCCTCTTTTACACGTTTCAGATTGCCTGCGCCTATATTCTGTGCCACATAAGGGATTACGGTAAGAGATGGTGCATAGGATATCTGATACAAAATGCCGTCATATTGGTTGGCAATAGCAATTCCCGTAGTTGCATCCGGTCCGAAGCTGTTGACAGCAGTTGCAATCACAACATTTGCAAGCGCATACATTGAACTTTGAAAACCTGCAGGAACGCCGTTAAAAAGTATGGCTTTTACTTCCGCTAAATCAAATCTGATTTTTCGCAGATTGATGTGTACAACATCTTTTCTTTTGAAAAGTGTTACCAGGGTCAGCATACACGAAACTGTAGTTGAAATAATTGTTGCGACGGCTACTCCTTCCACTGCTTTCCCGGAGTATTTTACAATAATAAAAGTAGATATGAATTTTATGATACTTCCGGTAATCAAAAAGAACATAGGTCTTTTTGTATCCCCTGTTGCACGGAGTATAGATGCACTGAAATTATAAAGCATCATAATAGGAACACCATAAAAATACAATCTGAAATATAGTGTCGCCTGTTCCAGTAAAGAATCCGGGCAGTTCATCATTTCAAGCAGGTTTTTTGCAAATATTGTACCTGCAAGCATCAGCAAAACACCACCTGATACAGCAAGTAGAATTGCAGTCATGACTGCTCTGTTCACCTTTTCCTTCTCGCCTGCACCTATATGTCGTGCAACAACAACGTTTGCCCCGGCAGAAAGTCCTATAAGAAGACTTGTGAACAGTATTATCAGCGTACCACATGCCCCTACTGCACCGACCGCCTCTTCATACCCCAAAAATTTAAGAACAGCTGAATCGGCAACTGTGAACAGACATTGCACAACATTCATTATCATTATAGGGAGTGTCATAGATAAGAGCCCTTTTGTTACAGAACCCGAAAGCATATCTATATTTTTATTTTTCATAGTATACCTCATGAAAGATCAATTGGGAGCTTTCCTGTGGGAATGAATCTTCCTTTAAGTGCGTCAAGCGTCTGCTGAACACTGTCCTTCCCCGGGAATGCGTAAAGAACACGTTTAATGTCGCTTACACGCTTAACATCGTGAACAACACCCATATGTACAATTGTAGAAATCTTGTCCGTATAGCAACTGATTACATATTGAATACGAATCGAAAGACTGCTGCTTGCAAGATAGCTTGTTGAGTTTGTGAATGTATAGAAAATTGCTTCATCAGCTGCTGCGAGAGCGTGAACAAGCTTTTCTGTTTCAGAGTTATGCGGATATTCGTTTATGAGCATAACTTCTGCATCGGGATATTCCTTGAGGATAAGTTCTTTCTTCTTCAGTGCTTCCTGACGGGTAAATCCTGTCTCTTTTTCAAGCTCTTTGGATTCCTCAACGATACCGGGATAAAGGTTTTCGTGCATAATCACAAAAAGCTTCTTCGTGTCTTCGGGAAGCTTTGCTTCTACTCCATCGTGACAGAATGCTGTAATACCCATTTTCGAAATTTCTGTTGTAAGTTCTTTCTGCTCCTCTGTAAGTTCAGTTGAAGATGCCTGTTTCATTGTTTTTTTCTGTGCGGCAAGAACTCGGCGAACCGCCTCGTCAAGACGCTCATCTGTGATTTTGCCTTCTTTGTATGCCTTCATCATATATTCATAGACTTCCTTAAAGCCTACACGATAGTTAGGAAGAACAAGGTCGCACCCTGCAGCAATGGGACGCCATGTTGTTTCATCAATACCATAAGTACTTGCAACGCCCATCATAGCCATTGAGTCGGAGAAAAGCACTCCATCAAAGCCGATTTCACGAAGAAGGCCGATAACCTTGGGCGACATAGACGCAGGATAATCAGGGTCAATGTTAGACATAATTGAATGTCCAACCATTACTCCTGAAAGGTCTGCTTCATCAATCGCTTTTTTGTACGGCACAAATGCGCCTTCCATAAGCTCCTCTGCCGTTGCTGTTGAAGGAATATTTCTTTCTATGTGTCCATCCATATGTCGGTTGGGATTGGCTTTCACTATTTTGCTTCCGGGGAAATGTTTTTCAGCACAAACCATACCTTCATCCTGAAAACCTTTTACCATACTAACACCGTATTTTGCACAAGTATCACGGTCATCGGAAAATTTGCGCAGACCTACACCTATATCAACTATCGGGCTCCACACGGTATTATATCCTGCTTTTTTGGCTTCTATCGCAGTAAGACGGGCGAATTCATATGCATATTTTTCATCGCCTGTTGCTGCGAGCACCATCTGTGAACCTATTTTGTATTGGCTACCGGGGAACCCGTTCTCCATATCTGCACAGATAAGGATGGGATAGTCTGCAGCATCTTGCACTTCTTGAATGAGTTTCTGATAATCTCCCCAAATCCAGATCTGTACTGCGCCTACTGCGTGCTTTTTAATCATATCAAGAACGAATGCCTTGTCTTCGTCGTCACGAAATCCTCGCACAACGAAAAGCATACCGATTTTTTGTTCAACGGTTAAGTCTTCAATTCTTAATTCTTTCATCACTCGCAACTCCTTTTACGCTACTCTAACTTTATATTACCTGATATCACAATTTAATCAATTAAAATGGAAACAATCTAATTTTTAATTCTTCTGTAAGCACTCTCCCATATTCGCAAATTTCAAAAACCTCTGCAAAACGCACTTTTCTTCCTTTTTCTTCTCCATATTTTTCTATAAGTTTGTGTCTGTAGAGTGCCGCCGGCTTTGCAAACTTGGTTAGGTATCCGTTTGTGGCACGTAATATTTCCTCATCAGTCGTATTTTCATCTATATTCATGCCCTTAAGCCACTCAAATCTTTCATTTTCTGTTTCAGGTACGGTTTGCCCATATGTATATGGAAGCCATTCATAAACCTGAGATTCGTTTGTATGTGCTATTTGGAGTTTAATATCAATCGCATCATCAATCGCTACAATAATATCCGCAGAGAATTTTGGTGCCTTAAATCTATCCTCAAAATACATAATTACAGGCATTTTACTCATTGCCTTTGTTTCAGGACATTCATGAGGAACAATAAGCATATACGATGCATCCTGAATAAGTTGTCCTGTTGCGCGATGGTCCGCATGGTAATCGTTTGGTCTATGAGTAATTATTAAATCGGGAGAAAATTCGCGAATATAATTGATAAGTCTTCTTCTCGTCTGTAGGTCTGGAACGATAGAGCAATCGTCTATGTCCCATACATCATATTCAACACCCAAAAGTTGCTGCACCTTATCAGATTCCTCACGGCGCCTTCTTTTTGTTTCTTCTTTTGTCATAATATGATGGCCTCCACAGCCATTGCAAAGTGACAAAAATCTTACGGTGTATCCTATTTGCATATACTTATATGCAAGTCCTCCGCCCATAAATTCATTATCATCCTGATGCGCTCCAATCATCAAGATTTTCATAATAACACCTCCAAAAATTCTAATTTATAAAATCTACGATACTACTTGGCATGTGGAAAATACATTTGAATATATTCCCCTTAAGATAATTCGAAAGATTATTACCATTGTAGCACCTATCACACAAAAACTGATATGATAATTTATAAAACAACTTGCACAAAAGATAGATTTAATATATAATTGATTCAGGTGATTTTATGAACATAGGAATTATAAAGGAATATTTTCCCTTACACAGTCATAAGTGCTGTGAAATAGTTGTTTTTACTCAGGGAAGCGGTTTTTTCATTGCGGATAATCAGCGTATTCCCTTTTCTCCAGGAACAGTTGTCATTGTCCCACCCGAGATATTACATGAAACCTTTTCGGAGGATTCCGCTTTAGAGAGAATCTACATAAACGAGATATCAAACTTTATCCCAAGCATTACCTCCCCCGTTGTTGTCAATGATGATGCCGAAGGAGAGAACCTATTCTTCGCAAAAATGATATATCGGAACCGTTATCATAATAGCGAATATGTTTCCTCACTTGTAAACAGTTTTATTCATTGTATTCTTCAGGATATTAAAATTGTAAACGAACTTAATACATCAATAAAAAATATTGTAGGAGAAATTACCGAGAATTTTTCTGACGCCAATATAAACGTCAATTCTATCCTCAACAAAAGTGGATATGCTGAAGATTATATACGCTCTCAGTTCAAAAAAGTTACAGGCAAAACACCAATAGGTTTTTTAACTGAAGTAAGGGTTTCTCACGCATGTTTTTTGATGGACATATACAAGGGTTCTCTTTCATTAACCGAAATTGCTGAAAAATGCGGATATACTGATTATGTCTATTTTTCAAGGCGTTTCAAAGAAATAAAAGGGATATCACCAAGAAAATATATGTACGCTGGTTAACTCAAAATAAAAAAAGATAAAGTGCACACAAGGTGTACTTTATCTTTTTTGTGTCCGTTTGCGGTTCCCGACATCTGCCTTCGGCTGACAAGCATCCTTGCCTTCTGTCGACCGCTGCACATCTCTGCGCACTCGCTCATTCGTCCACCGGACGCGCTCGCGCTCGATTCCCCACGGGCTAATTCCCCGTGTACTCACTTAATAAAAAAAGAAGCACCCACACAAGTGGATGCTTCTTTTCTTGTGGTGACCCCACGGGGAATCGAACCCCGGTCTTCGCCGTGAGAGGGCGACGTCCTAGGCCGCTAGACTATGGGGCCTTGAAAAATTACTTTAATATAATAACATACAAGTTTCCAAAAATCAACACTTTTTTTAAGAAATTTAAAGTATATTATTTTTTGGAAAAAAAGCATTGAATCCCCCCTTTTTTTATGTTATATTTCAGTAAGACAACGCTTTTTGGGGGTATTTACATGAGCGATTTTTTTGCAGATATAGCAAAAGCGGGAATTGGCGGAAACGCTTCCCTTCTTAAAGAAAACAAACCAAAGAAAATTGATATTATTCCGACAAAGCTTACTAAGTCTGACCGCGCTAAAACTTCGGTTATTTCCAAAATTTCAAGCAGCGAAGAACTTGAAGCCGAACTTGCAAAACTCAAAGAAAAATATATTCCTTTTCTTGAAAACCACGCACCTTTGTGTGAACCTGTTACAAAGGTTATTCCTATAACTTCTTTTACGGTAGACGGAAAGGAAGTTTCCATCCCCGAATACGGTGATCCTGTGGGTTATGCAAAGAAAGTCTACAAAACTGCATTCATAATTGATGAAGTCAACTGTGAAAAAGCTCACTATATTTGTTTTGACGGTGCAGATTACAAGGCGGTTGTATACATAAACGACACCTGCGTAGGTATCCACGAAGGGTTCTTCTCCCCGTTTGAATTCTGTATTGATGAATGTATTAAAAAAGGTCATAACTCCCTCAAAGTTGAACTCTATAACGACTTTATTTATATGGGCAACAACCACAAGGAGCTTGGCAGATGCGAAGGCGACAAACTCTATGCCGCAACAGGTATCGGTTGGGATGATCCGTTCCTTGGCTGGCACCACTGCCCTCCGGGTATGGGTATTTATGCGGATGTCCGTATTGAGATAAGAAACCGCGTAAGCATTTCCGATATTTTCGTACGCGAAAACGAACTTTGGGTGGAAGTTTTAAATTCCGATTATAAGCAGAAGGACTTGACTTTCAATTTGTCTGTGTACGGCAAGAATTTCAAGGAAACTGTTTTTGAAAATGCTACTCATATCCCCTCTACCACCAGAACTGTCGGCTTTGGTGACAGCTTTACCGAAGCACAGATTGGAGATGCTCTCGGCAAAGGAATTCCGCAGAAAGCAGAAAACGGAATAAACGTATATAAAATTCCGATTAAAATAGAAAACCCACGTCATTGGTCACCCGATGAGCCGTGGCTTTACAACGTGACGATCGAGCTTAAATGTGATGACACATTGTGCGATAAGAAATCAACACATTTCGGCATCAGAAATTTTGTACAGGATACCGATTCGTCACCAAAGGGTATGTTCTACCTCAACGGAAACAAAATCCGTCTTCGTGGTGCTAACACAATGGGCTTTGAACAGCTTGATGTTCTGCGCGGAGATATGGACCAGCTTATTGACGATATTCTCCTTGCGAAACTTTGTAATATGAATTTCCTTCGCCTTACACAGCGCCCCGTACAGAAGGAAGTTTACGACTACTGTGATATGCTCGGCATGATGACACAGACCGATCTTCCCCTTTTTGGTTGTATGCGTCGTAATAAATTTGCAGAGGGTATAAGGCAAGCGGAAGAAATGGAAAAGATTATCCGCAATCATCCGTGTAATGTTATTATTTCATACATCAACGAACCATTCCCCAACGCCAACAACAAGCCTCACAGACATCTTATAAGAGAAGAACTTATGGACTTTTTCTCTTGTTGTGACAAGGCGGTCAGAATATTAAATCCCGACAGAGTGATAAAGCACGTAGACGGCGACTATGACCCGCCGACTGAAACGATGCCTGACAACCATTGTTACCCGATGTGGTACAATGCTCATGGTATAGATATAGGACTTCTTAACAGAGGTTATTGGCTTTCAACAAAACCGGATTGGTACTACGGATGCGGTGAATTCGGTGCAGAGGGATTGGATTTTGCCGACCTTATGAAGAGAAAATATCCGAAAGAATGGATAAAAGAGCCGTTTGACCCCAACAAAATCGTAAATGCGCAGACGGGAAGCTTCTATCACCTTTTCTATGACAAGGGTACTGATATTGAATCCTGGGTAGAAAAGAGCCAGAATCATCAGGCGTTTGCCACCACGATAATGAGCGAGGCGTTCCGTCGCGATGCAAATATGGTTTCAAATGCTATACACCTCTTTATAGACGCGTGGCCTGCAGGTTGGATGAAATCAATCATGGATTGCGAAAGAAAGCCAAAGCCGGCGTACTTTGCTTATCGTGATGCTATGGAGCCGATGATGATTTCGCTGCGCACAGACCGACTTACATATTTTGAAGGCGAAGAAATATCTTTCGACTGCTATATATGTAATGACACAAACTTGTCAGGCGAATATACGATAGTATATGAAATGGGAGATTTAAGAGCAGAAAGCAAGGTTACTCTTTCCGATTGCGATGTAACTTATGCGTCCACTCCCCTCCTTACAATTGACAAAGTCAATGACAGGGAAAAATTCACATTAAGAGCAATTCTTCTGGACGCAAATAAAAACGTTGTTACATACACAGACAAGGAGTTTGAGGTATTTGCAAAGACTCCCGAGGTTACCGATACTGAAAACGAAATTATTTTCGACCTTGCTCCCGGGACATATGAAATTGCAGGCGAAAAGGTTGAGGTTAAATCCTGTGCTATGCTTCCGCTTCACTTTGTGAGCAGAAACACAGGTCACAAAGCCGTAGAAGAGTTTAAAGAAAAAGATTTTTCTTACTGGTATAATGCAAATAAAGATATGATAACTCCTATAATAAGCGCCACCTTTACTGCCAATGGATTTACCCCTATTCTTATCAGCGGAAATCCGGATGAAAACGGCAAATGGAGCGAGGCTCTTGCTTGCGCGGTAAAAGAATATCAAGGCAAGAAGTATATCATATGCAATGTTGACCTGAGGGAAGAAAATCCTGTTGCGTACAGATTTTTGAACAATTTGAAAACACTATAACAAAAAAATGCTTGTTTCAAACTGTGTTGAAACAAGCATTTTTATTTTTATTCCATATCAATCGGGAGTTTTCCTGTTGGAACAAATCTTCCCTTAAGTGCGTCAAGTGTCTGCTGAACACTGTCTTTTCCGGGGAATGCGTAGATAACTTTTCTGATATCTTTAAGTCTTCTAATATCGTGAACTACACCCATATGTACAACTGTTGAAATCTTGTCTGTGTAGCAACTGATTACATACTGAATACGGATTGAAAGGCTACTGCTTGCAAGATAGCTTGTTGAGTTTGTGAAGGTATAGAAAATTGCTTCGTCAGCTTTCGCAAGTGCGTGAACAAGCTTTTCTGTTTCGGAGTTATGCGGATATTCGTTTATAAGCATAACCTCGGCGTCGGGATATTCCTTGAGGATAAGTTCCTTCTTTTCGAGAGCTGCCTGACGGGAGTATCCTGTCTGTTTTTCAAGCTCTTTTGATTCCTCTACAATACCGGGATAAAGGTTTTCGTGCATAATTACGAAGAGCTTCTTTGTATCTTCGGGAAGCTTAACCTCTTCTCCTTCGTGACAGTATGCAGCAACACCCATCTGTGAGATTTTGGTTGTAAGCTCTTTCTGTTCTTCTGTAAGCTCAGTTGCAGATGCCTGCTTCATAGTTTTCTTCTGTGCAGCAAGAACATGACGAACTGCATCATCGAGACGCTCGTCTGTGATTTTGCCTTCTTTGTAAGCCTTCATCATATAGTCATAAACTTCTTTGAAAGACGCGCGGTAGTTAGGAAGAACAAGGTCACAACCTGCAGCGATAGGTCTCCAGGTTGTTTCTTCAATTCCGTACTGACTTGCAACACCCATCATAGCCATTGAGTCAGAGAAAAGCACTCCCTCAAAACCAATCTTGCGAAGAAGACCGATAACCTTGGGTGACATTGATGAGGGATAATCAGGATCAATATTTGCCATAATGCTATGACCAACCATTACACCTGAAAGGTCTGCATTCTTGATAGCATCGATATAAGGAACAAATGCACCTTCCATAAGTTCTTCTTCGGTAACAGTTGAGGGCTTCTTTCTTTCAATATGACCGTCCATATGTCTGTCGGGATTTGCTCTTTCAATCTTACCACCGGGGAAATGCTTTGCACTACAAATCATACCTTCGTCCTGATAACCACGAATCATAGCTGTGCCGTATTTTGTACAGGTATCACGGTCATCTGAGAATCTACGAAGATTTACACCGATATCAACAGTCGGTCCCCAAACAACGTTGTAGCCTGCTCTCTTTGATTCGATTGCGGCAAGGCGAGCAAATTCATAAGCATATTTTTCGTCGCCTGTTGCGGCAAGCACCATCTGTGAGCCGATTTTGTACTGACTTTTAGGGAATCCGGTTTCCATATCCGCGCAGATGAGGATAGGATAGTCCGCGGCATCTCTTACCTCGTCAACAAGTTTCTGATAATCGCCCCAAAGCCATATCTGAACTGCACCTACTGCGTGCTTTTTAATCATATCAAGAACGAATGCCTTGTCTTCGTCGTCACGGAATCCGCGTACAACGAAAAGCATACCGATTTTTTGTTCAACCGATAGGTCTTCAATTCTTAATTCCTTAAGTTCTTTCATCAAAAACAGCTCCTTTATCGCTAATGCGTATTATTTTACTATATTTTTCCTTTGTTTTCAATCCCCAAAGTCGCTTTCTTCTATCTTTTTCAGCAAACTTTGGTTTACATTGTAAAGGTAAACTCCGCCAAACAATTTTTCAAAACGAAGTCTCGGATAAATCTTTCTTGCGGGTTGTCCCAGAAATTCCGGCAAGTATTTTTCGACATTTTTCTCGTTTTTGAGGAACTCAAAGCATTGTTCCTTGAACTCTTTTTCGTTTTCGTAGGAAAGCTTTGCCTTTTTATTTGTAAGGCGGTCTGCACGTGCATAGTCACTTATTTCATCAAAGTCAAATATCTTTTCAAGAACTTCATAATAAAATTCAAGGGGCAAACTTCTTTCAAAAAGTTTGTTTTTCTCAAAATAGTTATAGATTGTT
>JAZREK010000097.1:0-6459 GCA_045660765.1 Clostridia bacterium | reverse complement strand
AAGCATCCGAAAAATAGTAAGTTTGGATGTAGAACAAGGCAAAAATGTGAAGTTATCCTGACGGATTACAAGCATTTTTAACGCAGTTATACGCCAAAATCACTATTTTTGGACAAATAATCCCTATAACCAACCCGCTTTTGGAGCGGTCTTTTTTGTTTGTTTGAAATCCGGCATACAAACATTATCACTCCTGTTCGCGTTGACAGCGATAAAAAAGTATGATATGCTTTGATTGAAAAATTCGAAAGAAAGGGGATAGCCAAATGTTAACAATCATACCAATCGTTATGCTGATAGTAGCAATGAAGGCAGACAGTTTGAAATCTTCGTTGATATGGTACGTTATAGCGTGTGCAGTAGACTTTTCTTTGAAAGCAATGCAAAAATTAGAATTAGAAGCCAAGGGATATCTTGTGAGAATAAATGAAGACATTGCGGTTATAGAAATCACTGTTTATGTAGCAGTGGCATTGCTTATTGCTATAAAGCATATTGGCGAATACAGAAGAAGAAAAGCAAGAATGGCGAATATAGAAGAAAAAAACAAAGATTAAATCGGTAATAACAAAAAAGGATAGCATAGTACTGAAAAAGCACTGTGCTATCCTTTTTGACTGTATAGGGGGTTAGGTATGGTGTTCGGTCACGCTTTTTTCTTCCGCAGAAATAAAAAATTTATCTATGGGTACTGACAGAACATTACTTATTTTGTACAGCGTGTACAGACTTATTCCCTGAAATGTTTTTTCGCTTTCCATATTGCCTATAAGCGATGTGGAAACGTCTGCAAGTTCTGCGAGCTTTTCTTGCGTGATTTTTTCTTGCCTGGGCTTACCTACGTTGTACAGTTCGCGATAATACTTGATATTTTCCCCTATGATTTTGTTCAGTTGAAATTCGGTGTACAAATATTATCACTCCTGTTCATAAAACATCATATATAATGTATTTTATGTCATTGATAGAAAAATACAATTGATTAAGAGTGGTAAATTATCATTGACAGTGGTAAAAAGGTATGATATGCTTTAATCGAAGCTTAAATTACAGCATCAAAGGAAGGGGATTTTAGAATGAAAAAAACATTAAAAGGATATGTTACGGGACTTATTTGCGGTGTGATTCTGGCAAGTGCCAGTGCCTTTGCAATAAGTCATACCACGCTAAACGATGTTGCCATAGGCGGAATAAAAATAGTTGTTGATAACAAAGAAATTATTCCTACCGACGCAAGGGGAGACCGTGTGGAACCCATGATTTACAACGGAACTACATATCTGCCTGTAAGAGCCGTTGCGGAGGCTTTTGGAAAGGAAGTCTACTGGGATGGCCCGAATTATACCGTTTATCTTGGCGATATGGACGGTGAATTGGAATATCCCACAGTGGAATTAAGAAATATGAAGAATATCGGTGGCGGATTTTATGAATCAATGTGGTTGACAGATAATTACGGCAATCGCTATAGGCATGCGCTGTATTACCTTGGCAACAGTGGTTCCACTGAATATCTTTTAAATATGAAGTACAGCAGATTTAAAGGAACATTATATGTTAGGGAAGGAACTGATTCAACCTTTGATTTGGGTTATTTAGAAATAATAGCGGACGGAAAAACAATATATACCTCTGACACGCTTACAAAAACCTCCAGACCGATAGATATAGATGTAGATATAACAGGTTGTAATTACCTTACGATAAGAATGAAAGGTAGCAGAGATATGTCTTGTATTAGCCTTGGTAATGCAGGATTTTATCAGTAATAGTGGTTGATATAATACAGCATAATACAAAGCAACATCAGAATTTGAATTCTGGTGTTGCTTTTTTATCTTGGTAAATCGGTGGAAATATAACTTTCAAGGCTTAAAAAAGGCATTTTTCTTGCTTTTTTGACGTAAAAATACTGTACATTTTAAAAAAAGTGTGATATAATTAGCTTTAACTGTGAAAGTATGTCTATAAGGAGGAATTTACATGGCAAGCTTTGTGCATTTTAATAAGTCTGTACCGCTTCCGCTGGAGTTTATAAATAAATATATGATAAGTGCAAACGCCACCTATGTAAAGGTTTACCTCTACGGCCTTGGTAAGTGTTACGAGGGTGAAGCGGACATCACAAACGAATCTATCGCACAGGCACTTGACATCCTTGAAACCGATGTAAGTAAGGCGTGGCGTTACTGGAAAAGAGTCGGCCTTGTACATAGCGAGGGTAAGGGGGTTTGGGTTTTTGACCCGATGCCCGTTGAAACCGCAAAAGCGGAAACAGCACCTTCTGAAAAAGAAGTGGAAAAAGAAACTGCAAAAACTACTTCCATGAAAGAAATTTCCAAGGCGATGGGAATCAACCCCAAAATGAAGGAAACCGTAATCACGGCAGAACAGCTTCTTAAGAAGCCACTTTCCCAGAGAGAGGTTACATCGCTTTATACATTTATGCAGGAGTACTCAATGACTCAGGAAATGGTTATGGTTCTCCTTGAATACTGTGCAACGCTTGATAAAACTGCTTTTTCATATATTGAAAAAGTTGCCGAAAACTGGCATAAGCAGGGCATAACAACACTTCGTGAAGCGACGAAGGTTTTGAATAATCTTAACAAAGAGCTTAATATGATTAAAAAGTGTAAAAAGAATTTCGGACTTGACCGTGAATTTACACAGCCGGAAAAGAATTACATATCTAATTGGGTAAGCGAGCTTTCAATGAGCGAAGCAATGATTAAAAACGCTTATGAAAGAACAATTATGAGCACAGGAAAACTTTCAATGCCGTATATGAATTCTATCTTAAAAGCGTGGTTTGAAAAGGGTATAAAAACCGTTTCTCAGATTGCCGAGAAAGAACCTGCCTCCACCGTAAAGGGGAAAGGTAAAACCAGCGGATACCAGCTTGATGATATGGCAGCACTCGAACGAAAGTTAAGACTTCAGAAACAAAAAAACTGAGAGGGTGACCTTCTTTGAAGGGAATATACGAGAAAATAGATGCTATCATAGAAGAGCGAAAAGAAAACCGTCGTCGTGAAATCGAGAAGCGCAGACGTGAAGTTTTCGCAAAAGCTCCTAAAATACAGGAAATTGAAGAAAGCCTTGACCGCTTCGGTATAAGAATGCTTAATCTCATCGCAAGCGGAGAATGCGACAGCGAAAGCGCTACAAGCAAAATTATTGCTGAAAACAAGGCGTTTGCACAAGAGAGAAATCGTCTTCTTGCGCAGGCAGGTTTTGAGTGTAACTATCTTGATGTTCCGCCACAGTGTGCAAAATGTGAAGACAGCGGTTTTGTCGGCGGAAAACTTTGTTCTTGTGTTCAGAGTAAGATTACAAGAATGGCACTTCGCGAGGCAAATCTTTCAGAAAACCTTACAGGACATACGTTTGAAAATTTCAAACTTTCCTATTACAGTGACGAATATGTAAAAGAATACGGTTGCTCTCCTCGTGAAAATATGGAAGCTATTTTGGAGGACTGCAAATCATTTGTTGAAAACTTTGACAAAACTGACGAGAATCTTCTCTTCTGCGGAAGTTGCGGTCTCGGAAAGACATTCCTTTCATCCGCGATTGCAAACGAACTTATAAAACGCGGAACGGACGTTCTTTATATAAGCTCAAACGCACTTTTCCCGATTCTTGAAGATATGCATTTCGGAAGAAGTGTTGACGAGGGTGCGCAGTATATTGTAAAGAAGATAAACGATTGCGAGCTTTTGATTCTCGACGACCTTGGTAGCGAGTTCGTGACACAGTTTACCAGTGCCGAGCTTTTCAGAATCATCAATACCCGACTTAACAGTGGCAAAAAGATGATTATTTCAACAAACCTTAATCGCAATATGATTCAGAACACTTATAATGAAAGAATCGCATCCCGAATCACAGGCGGATTTTCAATGCTTGAATTTTTGGGCGAGGATATAAGAAGAATCAAGAAACTTGAAGGAAAAATATAACTATGGAAAACGCAAAACAGCTTCTTTTGTCCTTTGTTGAAAAGGCAGAAAAAATAATTATAGAATTGAATTTCAATGAAGAAAACGGTATAAAACTTCTCGAAGAGCTTAAAAAAGAACTTTCAGAAAAGAAAAATACCGGCGATATGCAGGAACTTTATGACGCGTGCGTTTATAATGCGCTTGCAACGATAAACACCTGTCCCAATCAGGAAAAGAAAAACGGACAGCTTATTTGCGCGATAACCGACGCAAAGGAAGAAATCAAAACTATTGTAGAATTTATGTAAAAATCTTGTTTTTTGCTTAACTGGGCAATAAAACATAACGAAAATTATCATAGAACAAAAAAATATTGACACTCTCTTTTAATAGTATTATACTAATGCGTAAGAAATGTGAGGTTACAGGTATGAATACATTGTTTTTTGCATCTTACATACTTCTCATTAACGCTATTATTATTCTAATTACAAAGGAGAGTAAGAATAGCGCTATTTGTCGTGTGTAAAACAAGAACGTAAAGTGTAATTTATATTAGCATTTTATGACCTGCGGCAAGTGGTGCCGCAGGTCTTTTTTAATCTTGCAGAACAATCTAAAGGAGTATTAGTTATGAGAAAAATCGAAGTTACAGACATCACACTTAAAAAATTAGCACAGGATCGTGGTGTGTCTTTGCTATTCAGAGAAAAGACCGCTATCGCTGCATGTGCAGATACATTGGGTGCTGATGCCATCGAACTAGCTCCCATAAAAAATATCAGAGAAGATGCAATAATCAACAAAACCATTTCGCAGAATGTGAAGAAAAGCATCGTTGCAATCCCCGTAGGCTTTAGCGAAGAGGACTGCGTAAATGCATGGGAAAGCATCAAGGAAGCAAAAAATCCCCGTCTTCAGGTTGAACTTCCCGTATCAACTGTGCAGATGGAATACATATACCACGTAAAGTCAGATAAAATGCTCACAAAAATTGCCGCTATTACCAAGAAGGCAAAAGAGCTTTGCGCAGACGTTGAATTTTCAGCACTTGACGCAACACGCGCTGATGTGGATTTCCTTATTTCCGCGGCAAAAGAAGCCGTGGCAAACGGTGCAGGCTTTGTAACTCTTTGTGACGATGCAGGAATTTCTCTTCCCGAGGAAATCGCAATGCTCGTTAAAAAGGTTAAGGAAAATGTAGATGTTCCCGTATACGTTCAGGTTTCAAACGGCATCGGTATGGCAGTTGCATGTGCGATTTCAGCAGTGGGCGCAGGTGCAGACGGTCTTAAGTGCTTTATGGCCGAGGGCGATGCTCTTTCTATGAGCGCGATTGCAAACGTAATCAAGTCACGCGGTGCAGACCTTAAAATCGAAACAAATCTTGATAACACAAAAATTTATGCAAGCATCGAAGAAATGCTTACCAAAATAAATCACGAAAACTACGAAACTGCATCTGTCAGCGAAAAGAAGAAAATCCTTCTTGATTCCGACAGTACTCTTTCGGATGTTGACCACGCGGCAAAGCTTCTGGGATATGACCTTTCAGACGAGGACAACGGAAAGGTTCACAAGGCTCTTTCACAGGTTTGTGAAGTAAAAGGAAGCGTAGGCGCAAAGGAATTTGAGGCACTCGTTGCAAGCTATGCTATGCAGGCGCCCTCAACATATCATATTGAAAGTTATACAACAAACTGTTCAAACCTTACCGGTTCAATGTCGCAGATTACACTTCGCCGCGGTGACGAAATTCTTTCCGGCGTAAGCACAGGCGACGGTCCCGTTGACTCTGTATTCCGTGCCATTGAGCAGAGCATCGGTTTCCATTACGAGCTTGACGATTTCCAGATTCAGGCTGTAACCGACGGTAAAGAAGCTCTCGGTAGCGCTATCGTAAGACTTCGTAACAACGGCAAGCTTTACAGCGGTAACGGTATTTCAACAGACATCGTAGCGGCAAGTATCAGAGCTTACATCAACGCTCTTAATAAAATAGTATTCGAGGAGGAATAAAATGAAAATCGCATTTTCAACCAAGCATGTAAGTCGTGCTTCCTTCCTCGACACCTGCCAATATGCCTATGATTACGGCTACGCAGGATTTGAGATATACGACGCTGTGAAGGAAAGAAAACAGCACCACGACAGCATACTCCGAAGCGACCGTGTGCCAGATTCCAAGCGAAAGCTTGTAAACCGTAACGTTGCGGTATCAGCTCTTGTATATCCTTACAGTATAGAAACCGAAGAAGCAACAGCAGACGAAATTTTAAAATATGTAGAAATGGCACGCACCAGCGGAATTGAGAGAATCATCCTCAGAAACGAGGTCAAGACTTCGAATGAGGTTCTTTCGGAAAAGCTTTCCCGTGCAATTAAGCTTGCCGAGGAAGCTGATATACAGATTCTTTTTGAAACTGCAGGATACCTTGCAGAAACGGAAAATGTGATTGACATAATCAATTTCTTTTCCTCCGCAGTTATCGGTGCATCGTGGAATATGCGC
>JAZREK010000096.1:0-25863 GCA_045660765.1 Clostridia bacterium | reverse complement strand
CCACAGGCAACTTTTTTAACGAAAAATGCCCACTCTGGGTTCGAGTCCTTTCCAAGTGAAAACAAAAAAAGAGAGATACAAAACGTATCTCTCTTTTTATTTGGCAGGGGTAGAAGGACCAAGCCGCTTCGCGTCTTTCCTGCTTGAGCACCCAAATGCTTCGCATTTCGGTACCGCTCTGCGCACCATTTTTCTCAAAAACTTGCCACAGGCAACTTTTTTAACGAAAAATGCCCACTCTGGGTTCGAGTCCTTTCCAAGTGAAAACAAAAAAAGAGAGATACAAAACGTATCTCTCTTTTTATTTGGCAGGGGTAGAAGGACTCGAACCCTCAAGAACGGTTTTGGAGACCGGCATGTTACCATTACATCATACCCCTTCATTGGCTACCATTATATTATATTCAAATGCACTCTTCTTGTCAAGTAAAAAATAATTTTTTTCAACAAAAAAGGCGAGATTTTCACCTCGCCTTTTCTATTTATCTGCCTCTGTTTATAAAGTGGTCATTAATTCCTGCAATTCTGCGAACAAGGAGATTAAGTTCGTGCTTTCTGCCACCGCATATTAAGAGGGTATCCCCTGCTTTCATATTGGCAAGCAGCATTATTTCCATATCACGTTCGTCTTTTTCCGCGCTTATAATAAGTTTTGCACCCTTTTGCACAGCATATTCTGTAAGGTCTGCATCGTCAATATCAGTTGTACCGATAACTGCGATGAAGTTGCCTTTTTCAGCGGCTTTATCGATGAGCTTTTCTACATCCTCTTTTACCTTTGCACGTGTATCAACCAAAAGATTTATTCCGTCAAGTTCAAACTCGTTCTTGCTAAGGTTTTCATTTTTGAATCCTTCAAACAAATCCATACTGATATTTGTTTCATCTGCGAATGATTCAAATGTAAAGGGAGTGCAATTTACAGGAAGGTTTTCTACCGACTTTGAAACAATCTCATCATCGGCGTTGTAGAAGAGTTTTCCGCCATCTTTAAGTCCTTCTGCAAGTATTTTTGCGTAGGCATCATTTTCGTCCTGATTCGTTGAAATTCTGCCTGTAAAAATAGCTATATCCGGATTTATAACACGACTTAAAACATCGGTCGGCTCATCAGGACGAATTTCCATGACACAGTAATCGTGGTATGGGTGAAGATTCTGCCATACGGATGAATCTATATGGAATTCGTCTTTCTGCGCAAGCACAGAATACTTACCTGAAAGAGCGTATGAAAGCTTTTCGCGAAGTTCGGTCTTTCCATAACCACCTGCGACAAGCACCATATTCGCATTGAAACGTGCACGCAGATATTTTGCAACTTTTTCATATGCCGCAAGTGGCTCTTCACAGATAATGGTTTTAATTCCGTCCCACTCTTCCTGCGCTACAACTGCCGATGCAAAGTATGCTTTTATCAATAGTTTTTCCTGCTCAGTTTCATTACCATTCGCGAAATAGAGTGCGCCCTCTTTCGCAGCATAGGGTTTTACAAAAATCTTTGTAACAGGCGTATATTCACTGTTTTCGGGTTTTTCTGCGCCAATAAGCTTGCAAACCTCGGCAAGTGTGATTGCTGATGATGAGGGTTCGGGAATATCGGCACGGATTCGATTGCGCACATATTCACGAACTTCGCGAAGTTTAGGCATATCTACCCCACCATAGAAACTGTCAACAGGAACTACGGTGTATTTTCCGCTACCCAATTCGTCAAAAACATAGGCGGGCATAAAATACTCGGTTGCCTTGATTTCTCCGTCAACACGCTCTAAAACAAGCTGAAGGATACCAGTATGCTTACAAAGTTCCTTGGTTTCATTTGTCACGAAATTACCCATAGAGAAAACAAGAGGAACTACCTTTCCGCTTTTTGTTGTATATGTATCAAAATGCTGAAGACAGTGAGTATGGCTTCCTACGATGTAATCAACACCTGCTTCTGCAAGCTCTGGCAGAACTGTCATTTGCTGTTCATTAGGTTCAAGCTGATAGTCAATTCCCCAGTGCATATAGGCAATTATAAATTCCGCACCCATCTCACGCGCGTATTTCACATCTGCACGTGCTTTTTCGGGAGAGAAATAGTTAAGTACATTGTCAATACCTTCCCTTGTCCAGTAATAGTCGTCAAGGTCGTTGTATCTGCTTCCGTACGAAAGAATTGCTATTTTAATTCCGTTAACCTTTACAAGAAGCACACGGTCATCTCCGGGCAAGAATGCGCCTGTACGGAGGAAGTTATGCTTATCCATATTTTTAAGTGTTTCAAAAAGTCCTAAAACGCCTGAATCACAGTTGTGATTGTTCGCATTAACAAGAACATCATAACCTGCATAGCGAACCGCATCGAGATAGGTTTCAGGACCGTTGCAATGGTACTTAAGACGATCACGAACAGGAACTACATGATACTCGCCTGCATAGGGTGTAAGGTCTGTAATAGTAGTTTCAAGGTTTCCCACAACAAGGTCAGATGACTTAAATATCTTGCGGACATATTGAAAACACGGATGGAAAAACCACGTGTCTCCATATCTGTTTTTTCTACACATTTTGGGTTCACACATAAGGTCACCCGAAAGTGAAAGAAGTGCTTTCCCGCTTTCTCTTTGCGAAGGAACATGATAGTAATTATCCTCGCCCTTTACATAGCGCGGAACATCTTCACATTCAACCTTATTCCACGGAAACGTAGGAGGAAAATCGTGTTCATAGCGAAGAATTTCATTATCGTATCCATTTCGGAGTGAAATACTTTTTTTCATAATTTTGCTCCTTTCAATCTTTGTACTCAATACTTTCAAGAGTCTGTCTGAAATTTGCACGAATGTTTTCAAGGTACTCCTTGCGAAGCTCTGCCTGTTCCTGAAGTTCTGCTTCAGTAAGTCCCTCTTCCTTTTTCTTCTTTGCAAGTTCGTTTATACGGTCAATTTTTTCCTTTTCCATAATTATTCTCCTTTAAATTATAGTAATTCAAAATTTACAGATTAAAAATTCTTATTGCATTTTCACGACATATTTTTTTATAATTCTCTTCCGTTATGCATCCATTTTCGTAAGCATTATCGAGCCAGGAGGCAAGAAGTGATTTCTGTTCAGGCATATAAAAATCAGTTCCGTAGAGCAATCTGTCCCCAAATTCCTCAATGAATTTATATGCAAAATCCTCGTCACGTGTCAAGGCGTTGTATCCGCTTCCTGCTGAAAGGTCGCAGTAAAGGTTGGGACATTCACGCATAATGCGTACTACGGCACCTTCACGAGCCACTTTCCCTTTCGGATATCCGTTTCTGCTTTCCTCGGTAACTTCATCACCGATTTCGCTCCAGAAACATTGAGAATGTCCGAGAATCTTCAGTTTCGGATATTTTTTCAATATTTTTTCGAAACGACCAAGTCCAAGGTCATCGACAACTCCGTAATATCCGTGTTTTTGGGGTGCTATATGTATTATTACAGGCATATCGCACTCCTGACAGTGATAAAACAAATTATCCATAAAGGGATCATCGATATAGATATTGGCAGTAACTTCACCAACACCCTTCGCACCCTTTTTCTTATAGTAAGTCAGCAATTTGGAAAGGTCACTTTCACTGCTGTTTCCGCCCATTCTGGGATCAATATTGCAAAACCAGTAAAATGTATCTGTGTGTTTGTTTGCAATATACTCCATTTCCTCGTTGGATTGCACAAAGTTTCGTGATTCAGGACTCATAAGAGGTAAAATAAATCCTTTTTCAATATTAAGTTCTTCATACCTTTTTTGCAGTTGTTCAGGAGTAATCAGAGGTGTATCAAACGTCGGAATATTCTCCCCCCACATAGTTGTATGAGCGTGAACATCTATTTTCTTCATACATTTATCCTCTCTTTTATTTCTTCATTTCCATATACGGCAATGTAGTGAATCCGCACTTTTTATACAGATGTATTGCATTCTCGTTCTCCGCTTCAACTTCAAGGCGGAAAATGCAGTCTGTATATTTTTCGGTTATAAAATCAAAAAACTTTTTTCCGATTCCGCATCCGCGATACTCTTCTTTTATATACAAATCTTCAATCCAGATGCACTGTTTTCCAAATTCGGTAGAAAAGCTTTTCGCAATCATTGCATATCCTTGTAAAATCTCGCCGTTTTCAAACACATATCCTTCAAGATACGGGTTTTCATTGATGCAATTTTCTATATCTACAGTATATATTTCATCTGACCCGTCGGTAAATACTGCAGGAGAAGTATAGAAAGTTTTCATCATATCAAAAACTTCCTGTTTGTCCTTTATTTTCATATTTCGTATGGTGGTATTCATATCAAATCACCTTTTATAATTTTCCGGCTAAGGAAAGTGAAGTAAGCTTTAATATAAGCGGAATGAAAAACACAACAACAGAAATCAGAAGCGCATTTGCAAAAGCATTTAACACTACTTTTTTTCCTGCCTTGTCCCAATTATCATTATCCACTTTCAAAACCCACTTTTTGACGTCATACACCTCGCGTATTTCGCCCTTTGTATTTGAAAGAACATAATAATACTTTCCTTCCTCCGAATGACTATACACTTTCCTTCCGGTTCTTATATTTCCGGGAATATTTTCAAACCGCACATAATCACTGCTGGAATCCCCGTCGCTTTCGCTCCATTTTTTAGTGCACAGATTAGTAGTAATGGTATATTCCCCAACGCCACTCTTTTTCGTACGCAATATCGTCCAGCAAAGAAGAGCAAATCCTACAACAACTATCAAAATGGCGTTTTTTCTATTCGTGACAATTTCGGGAAGAAAAAGAGATGCGCCATACATAGATACCCCAAAACCGATCACGCCATTAATGAACGCATATACTGCGCATGGACTCAATTCCCTGGCTATTGCATTTTCGTCAATTATGCGAAGATCGTCAGTGCTTTTGATTTTGTAAAAACCCGCACTGTAAATTACCGCTGCAAGCACTCCCGAAATGGATATCAAAATAATAATCAAATATCTTTTCCCGATATCAGTTTTCCTGATATATTTCGGATTTACCGAGGAAATCTCAACCTCAATTTCTTTTCCAATGCTGAAATCGTCTTTATAAGTATCTTCCCAATATATGTTCTCATAGAGTTCACCGTCATACTCGTAGGTAAGATAAATTTTATAGTAGGTGTCATCTTCAGAATCCTCAAATTCGCGCATATTGCTTACCAGCGCGTTAATCTGAACAAGGTCATCTTTGTTTTCAAGATAATCTGAATACGGATTCGTTATTCCGTATGAAAAAGCAACAGCAAACGCTCCTACTACGACAATTAAAACTATCAAAAGTATAATTTCGCCCAATTTCCCCATTTTAAATTCACTCTCCTATTGGTTAAATCAGATATCATCGGCAAGGGTTCTGCGCTTTTTCCATGTTCCGCCGAGGAAATATATAAGTGACGGAATTGCATATCCGTAGGGTGCAAGGGCATAACCAAGCACGAATCCAAAGAAGCCAAATCCAAAATAGATACCGAAAAGCCAGCTGAGTCCTATTCGGAGTGCTACACCATCGAGAATTGAAAGCACCATACCGAATTTAACATTTCCTATACCCTGAATAAATGCACCTGTTCCACGCATTATAGCAAACGGGATAAACATCCAGACGATTGCCTTGATAAAGGTTGTTGAGAGTGCATGAACCTTCACATCGTCGGAGAAAAGCTTGAAGAGTTCCTTGCCGAAGCAAAGGTACATAGACAGGAAAACTACTGTAAAAATCGCGGAATAAACCCACGCCCAACGAACAACTTTCTGTGCGCGTTTTTCCTTTTTTGCGGCAATATTCTGACCAATCATGGGAAGGGCCGCATACTGAATACCCATAGAGATTTTGTTCATAATATCGTCAATTCTTACACCTACACCAAAGGTAGCAGATTCTACAACGCCGATACCGTTTATCATTGCATTTACATACAGCATCGAAACATTGATAAAGCCTGACTGTATTGCCATCGGCGTGCCCAAGCTGAGAATCTTTTTAACATATTTCCCAACCGGTTTAAAGCTTGCAATTTTGAAGTCGAAGCCAAAGTCCTGTTTATGTTTGTAGAGATAATAAAGCGAGAATATAAACGATACGCCCTGACCGATAATTGTCGCCCAGGCAGCACCTGCAACACCCCATCCCCAAAGTCCTGTAAAGAGATAGTCAAGCCCAAGATTCACAGCCGATGCAATTGCAATAAAAAGAAGAGGTCTTTTAGAATCGCCCATTCCACGCAATATTGCCGATACAAGGTTGTATCCTGCAGTAAATATCATACCAAGTCCGCAAATGAAAAGGTAATCATCAGACATTGAATCTGCACCTTTGGGAATGTTCATAACTTTTATTACCAGACCTTTTGATGCAATGATGAGAATCGAGAAAATAAGCCCGATTGTAAGGATTACCGTAAAAAGAGTGCCGATAATATCATTCGTTTCCTTTTTCTTTCCTGCTCCGATTGCCTGTGCGATAAGCACCTGTCCACCGTTTGAGAAGCCAAGACATATCATTGTAGCAAAATTAAGTATTGAGCTGGACTGTGAAACGGCAGAAAGTCCTTCGGTACCTACATATTTTCCGACAATAATCATATCGATCGTCGAATACAGAACCTGCAATGCGTTTGAAAGCATAAAAGGTATCATCAGAAAAAAGAGTTGTTTCGCAATATTTCCACTTGTAAAATCTTTAGCCAGTTTCGTGTTTTTCATTTGTAAATCAGTTCCTTTATCGGCAATCATAATATATCAAGATATATTATACTCCACTTTTTTCCTGAATGCAATATTTTTAAAGGCAAATTTACAATAATTTGAGTTTTTTATTGAAACTCAAATCAATATATAGTATAATTTATGTATTATCTGATAAGGAGTGGCGTTTATGTCGCTTAAAATTGTTTGCGGCCGTGCAGGAAGCGGAAAAAGCACATATCTGCTTGAAGATATGCTTGAAAACGAAAATTCAATCTATATCGTTCCCGAGCAGTTTTCGTTTTCTGCCGAAAAGAAAATAATTGAAAAATTCGGCACGGTAGGACTTGGCAATCCGCAAGTCCTTAGTTTCATGCGCCTTGCTGACCTTGTTTTCACAAAATATGGTGCACCTGAATTTGTATCGGACAATGCATCATACGAAATGCTTGTAAGCTACTGTTCAAACTCAATTCTGCCTGAAAACTTGCGACTTTTCGACGGACTTGTAAAAAAGAGCGAGCTTTCAAGCACCGCCTCAACTATAATCACAACTTTTAAACGTTACAGAATAACTCCCGAAAAAATCCGCTATGCAATCGAAAAAACAGACGACATACTCCTTAAGAAAAAGCTTTCAGATTCACTTGTAATATACGAAGAATATCTGCGCGAATTGTCCGAGGCGCAGATTTCGGACATTTGCGACAAGTACAGCGTGCTTGCTGATATTTTCGCCGACGAAGACTGCGATTTCTTATCGGACAAACATATTTATATTGACCAGTTCACAGATTTCGACCCGAGCGAATGTGAATGTATAAAACAGATGATGAAACGGGCAAAAAGATTGTGTGTTGCCCTTTGTACAGACGGTGAGGAACATTTTGAAACAGTTAATCGCACCTACAATACTTTAGTTCGTATTGCGAAAGAAATCGGTGTTGAAATAGAGCCGACTGAAAACCTTTCAAAGGCTATGATTGGCACAACTCCTATGCTTTCACATCTTGAAAAAACTTATTTTTCCGACATCACTTCCCCGTTTGCCGGAGATGACGGCAGCATAAGTGTATTTTGCGGACAGAACAAATTTTCTGAAATTCACAACGCGGCACGCGAAATAACAAAGCTTGTACGCGATAAAGGTATGAGATACCGCGATATTTCAGTTGTAGCAAGAGATATAGAACCCTATAAGGGAATTATTGAGCGCATATTCCCTTTTTATGAAATTCCAGTTTTTCTTGACAGAAAAATCTCACTCTCAAGCCACAGTATCGCTATGTTTATAACGAGCATTCTCGATATTGCACTTGGAGGATTTACATACGAAAATATATTCGGTTATATTAAAAGTCCATTCTCCCCTCTTACACGTGAAGAGGCGGACGAGCTTGAAAACTATGTCCTTGCAACCGGGGTAAGGCAGTATTCCTGGGGTAAGCCTTTTGCCGTAAAAGCAGGTGCTTATAACAGCGAAAATGGTATGCACAAGGATGAGTTTACTCCTGATAAAATCGATAAAATAAATACATTGCGCGAGAAGGTTTATGTGCCGTTAAATACACTTATAACCAAGATGCGTCGCAAAGCCACAGTTTGCGATCTTTGCACATATCTTTTCGAATTTTTAGGTGAAATAGGACTTGAAGCAAGCATCAAAACTCACGTAAGAATGCTTGAAGATTCGGGTGAAAATCTTTACGCCCTTCAAACCACCCAGGTTTACAACATACTTATTGAAATATTTGATGATATCTGCGCGGTACTCGGGCACAAGGAAGTGACTTTGCGCGAATTTTATAATACTATTTACCGAGGTCTTGAATCCGTTGAAATCGGCACAATCCCAAGTTCATCTGATTGTGTCACTGTCGGAAGTATTGACCGAATCAAGGGACACGGCGCAAAGGTTGTGTTCCTGATTGGTGTGAATGCAGGTGTATTCCCTGCCTCTCCGTCCGAGAGCGGGATTTTTAGTGATGATGACAAAAATTCATTAACTCAAATGGGCATTGAAATGCCTCCTAATCTGCTTCATATGGCACAAAGTGAAAATCTTTTGATTTATGACGCTATCACCTGTGCAGGAGAAAAGCTTATCGTGAGCTATGCAATGGCTGATAGTTCATCCAATGCAATGGTCCCGAGCGAAATTGTAGAGCGTATCACCATGCTTTTCCCCGATATTTCATTTACTGACGATATTACATCCAGTCCCGATGATACAATCTTAATCACATCAAAGAAAGCAGTTTTTGACCTTTTGTGCGCTCGGCTTCGCGAATATGTCACTGAAGGAAAAGAACTTTCTCCTGCTATGAGTGCAGCGGCATACTATTTCAGTCATAACGAAAAGTACGCACCTCTTCTTGACGAAGCAATACGTATGACAAAGTTCACGAATGCGTCGAGCTTAATCTATCCCGACCTGATAGAAAAGGCAATCGGCAACGAAATGAAGACAAGTATTACGCGTCTTGAATCTTACAATAAGTGTCCTTTCTCTTATTTTGCAAAATACCTGCTTAAACTTGAGCCTAAAAAGACATTCGAGGTTAACGCATCTGACAGTGGTTCTTTCCTTCACGACTTCCTGGACGTATTTTCAGGTTTTATTACAAGCAGTGTCGACGAAAGCGGAAATCCGTATTCCTGGAGAACCATCGACGATGATTTTATAAAGAAAAATACCCCTGTTATACTCAAAGAAATTCTTGCAGGGGTTAATTCTCATATGCTTGAAACACCTCGAATCAAGGCTCTTTTCGACAGATTATGCCATAGTGCAATGCAGTCTGTTTTCGCGGTAAGAAATCATATTGTAAAAAGTGATTTCATCCCGATGGGTTACGAAATAAGTTTTGACGAAGACGGAGCGTTCAAGCCGAGAAAAATCACACTTCCCGACGGACAAAAAGTTATGCTTCGCGGAAGAATTGACCGTGCCGATGAATTCAGCGTAACTATGCCCGACGGAACTATCGGCAAATTTGTTAGAATTGTTGACTACAAAAGCAGTGAAAAAACGCTTTCTCTTGCAGATGTTTATCAGGGTGTTCAACTTCAGCTTTTCGTGTATCTTTCTGCACTTTGCGAAAGCGGTTATTCACCTGCCGGAATACTTTATTGTAACCTTTCGGACCCGATGGTTTCAGTAAAATCAAGTGCGACAGAGGAAGAAATCCTCGCCCAGAAGTCAAAGGCACGTCGAATGGACGGTATTATTCTTTCTGAACATTCAATGCTTGAGCACATGGGTGGCGACGAAATTTTAAAAACAAAAAAAGCGGTTAGTGCAAAGAATTTCAATTCTATGTTCCGCCATATCAATAAAACTATTTCAAGAACTGCACAGGACATTTATGGCGGAAAATTCCCCATCCGTTGCAGTGATGATGCGTGTACCTGGTGCGAATATAATCAGTTGTGCCGATTTGACACCTCGTTTATCGGTTGCATGACACAATCATCACCCGATTTTTCTGATGAAGAAATCTGGGAAATTCTCGAAAAGGAGGCGGCTGAAAATGAAATGGACAATTGATCAGGAAAAATCCATATTTGCAAAACCATCTGAAATTGTTGTTAGTGCCGCCGCCGGTAGTGGTAAAACGCAAGTTCTTACAACAAGAATTATTGAGAGAATAAAAAACGCCTCTTCCCCTGTTTCTGTAGAAAAGCTCTTGGTTGTAACATTTACCAAGGCCTCTGCCGCAGAAATGAAGGAACGTATCGGCAAAGCCCTGAAAAAAGCAATCAGCGAAGCAGATGATATATCTGTTCGCAAGCATCTTAAAGGACAGCTTGCACTTTTAGGAAGTGCACAAATCTGTACAATCGACTCGTTTTGTTATGACATTGTTAAGCAAAACTTTTTCAAGGTGAATCTTCCGTCGGATATAGCTATCGGAGAAACGGGAGAGCTGTCCCTTCTTAAACTTTCAGCGCTTGAGGACACTGTAAACGCACTTTACTGCGCACTTGAAAAAAGCAAGGGCAACCCCCTTACAGAAGAAAACCTCGAGCTTGCGCTTGTGGCTGAAAACGAATTTTCTGACACTGACGAGTTTGAATTTATTCTAAACGGATTTGAAGCACTGACAAACGCATGCTCATACGACAAGCGCGACAGCGAATTTTCCGAAAATATAAAAGGAGCCGGAGATTACACCACTATGATTTCCGAGCTTTATACAAAAGCTCAATCTGCCGCATATCCTGAAAAATGGCTCTGTGACGTGGCAGATATGCATAAAGAATCTACCCCTTATACAGACACCTTTGTTTACAAATATGTTTGCGACATGTGCAAGATTTCGCTTAAAAATGCAGGCGATGCTATTTCAGAACTTGCCCAATTGTGTGAGGCTAATAACATCGGTTATGCAGAATTTTTGCGTAATGAAGCAGAAGGTTTATACGAATTTGCATCTTGCAAAGATTACAAAACGCTTTATGAGTATTATCATTCCGCCACACTCTTCCCCACTATCACAGGCAAAAATACCGATTGTGATAAAGAGCTTAAAAAGAGTGTTACTGCCGTGCGCGGAAAAATACGCGACAACCTGAAAAAGAAACTGTTACCAATGTACCTTGAATTCTCTCTTGAAGAATGCGAGTCACTTCGCACACAACTTTATCCGCAGATAAAGGCTCTTTGCAGTGCTGCAATTCTTCTTGGCAGAATTTACTACAAAAAAATGACCGACAGAAAAATTATTGATTTTTCTACGTGCGAGCACCTTGCCCTTGAAATCATTTCAGAAGACGGAATCAATCTCAGCGTCACGGGTGAAGCACTTAAAAACAAATATGACGAAATATACATTGATGAATTTCAGGATTCAAACGATCTTCAGGATATGTTGTTCTCGCTGATTTCACGTGGTCGCATATTTGTGGTTGGTGACGTAAAGCAAAGTATTTATGGATTCCGTAATGCTGACCCTTCAATTTTTATGAAAAAATGTGAAGAATCTTTCTTTGACGAAGATTCAAAAAAGCGAAAGATTTTCCTTTCCAAAAACTTCCGTAGCAGCAAAAGTGTTATTGACGGAGTTAATAGCATTTTTGACGTAGTAATGACACTTCCATCAAGTGGTGTTGATTATAAATCAGAACAGAGACTTGATTTCGGTGCTGACTTTATGCCCGTTAGTGTTGCGGGAGAAAAGTGCGATATAATCATAATTGAAGACGAAGGTAAAATTGACGAACGAAGATATAGCGAAGCAAACTTTATCGCAAAGAAAATCAAGGAAATTGTAAAGTCAAAACGACTTGTCTGGGATAAAGAAACCGGCAAACAACGTGAAGTCAGATACAGCGATATCGCAGTTCTTGCGCGCAGTGTAAAAAAATCTTCAGACTTTTTTGAAAAGGTTTTTGCTCTCGAGGGTGTTCCTTGTTGTGTTGACGGTAACAGCGACCTTTACGAAACTGTTGAGGTCGGTCAGGTTCTGGAAATTCTGCGCCTGATTGATAACGCGCAGAGTGACATTTCCCTTGCGTGTGCACTTCGCAGTCCGATGTTTATGTTCGATGAAAACGACCTTCTTAAAATACGACTTTGCAGTAAGGAAAGCTTTTGCGATGCTTTTTACGGAATATGCTCTTCAAAATACCCTGTAAACCCCACGCTTGCAAAAAAATGCAAATCCTTCCTGAACGTGCTTAAAGCCTGGCGAAATGCTTCCGGCTTTATCAGCGTTGAAGAGCTTATACGCAGAATTTATGCGGATACAAATCTTTACAGCAGTGTCCTTTCATTCCCTGACGGTGCTATCCGCAGAGCAAACCTTGATCTCCTTCTCGAGAAGGCGGAGGAATTTGAGCGTTCGTCATACACCGGGCTTTTCAACTTTGTAAATTATGTCGAAAAAATCAAAAAGACAGCAGATGTCATAAGCGAAGCGAAATCTATCTCCGACAAAATGGACGCTGTTCGCATAATGACCATTCATAAATCAAAAGGTCTTGAGTTTCCGATTGTTTTTGTAACTGCGTGTGCAAATTCATACGGTAGCGTAAAAACGAAAGCCGGCGGTCTTATTATGAACAGTCACGCAGGAATCGGTATGGATGTTATAAACCCCGTGCTTCGTTGCAAGTATAATTCTCCCATACAAACAGTTCTTAAGGATATTGAAGCAAAGGAAAACGCTCGCGAAGAAATGCGTCTTTTCTACGTTGCACTTACCCGAGCACGAGAAAAGCTTTACGTTGTCGGTGCACTTCAGAACGCTTCTAAATTCGATGAAAACAGTTTGTCTGCACTTGGAAAACTGACCGCTAACGAAATACTTGGTGCAGGAAGTTATCTATCACTTATGGCTCTTGCTTATGCGCGCGGTGCTGACAAAGTTTGGAATCTCAGCATTGTTGCTCCTCCCGAAGCCATATCAGACGAAAACGAAAAAGCAAGTGGCACGCACGAATTCACAGAAGATAAGGCTGTTTCTTCTCTTCTTGAATATGAGTATCCGCATAAAGCGTGTGTGGTTCTTCCCAACAAAGCATCGGTATCATTTTTGAAATCCCTTGACATTAACCTGTCTCCGTCGGAAGATGGTCAGATCCCGCTGATTGGTGTTCCGTCATCAAAAAAGGTTTTGTTAAAGCGTCCCGATTTCGGAAAGAAACAATCGCAGGGCACATTTTTCGGTACGGTTCATCATAAAATTTTTCAGTATCTTGATTACAACGGTGGTGCCGTAAAAGAGCAGTGTCGCGTCCTGCATGAAAAAGGGTTCCTTACAGACGAGGAATATGAAGTAATAAAACCTGAAAAGATCGAGGAATTCCTTGAAAGCAACCTTGGAAAAATGCTCAAAAACGCACAGAGGATATACCGCGAAGAATCTTTCGTCATAAGTGTAGGTGCTAATGAGATTGACAAAGACCTTCCCGAGCTTGAAACAATATGTATTCAAGGTGTAATTGACTGTTACTTTGAGTATGACAACAGGATTGTTCTTGTGGACTATAAAACCGATGTATACGATAACCCATCCGATATAGTTGAAAAATACAAAAAACAGCTTTACTATTACGAATTGGCATTAAAGAAACGCTTCAAGGAAAAAAATATACAAAAATATCTTTACTTAATGCATAAAAATGATATAATAGAATTGCATTGATATTGACTATAGAATAATTGGAGGTAATTAAAATGTCAGATAACATGGAAGAAACAAAGCTTATTCCTAAAGATATAGTTAAAGAATCTCTTGCTCCGATTTTGGAAGACGATGTTCCTGAATTGAAAACAGCAGAACCTGCTTCTGAAGAGAAATCTACAGAAAAAACCGAAACCGTATCTTCTGTTGAAGATGCTTTTCACAGCAAAGAGATTGATGAAGAAATTGTAGAACAACTTGTGGAAGGAAATCTTGTAGGTGGCGAAATGGAAGAAAAAACCGTTGTACCTGAAAAGACCAAGAAAAAGAAGAAGAAAAAGAAAAGCAAAACTGCTCTTCGTGTACTTATCGTTATTCTCTCTTTCATACTCGTATTTGTAATATCTTTTATCGTGGCTTATAAATTCCTTACTGCTCCTTCAGACTCTGACAACGGTGCAAGTACTGAAGTTGAAGATGCAGTTAAGCCCAATATTCCCGACGAAAAAGATTTTTATGACAACGCGACAGACGAAGAAGAATATCCCGACGAAGAAGTAGATGAAGAACTTCAGGATGATGTTTCCCAGGACATTGAAGACGAAGTTGAAGATGAGGTGGAAGTTCAGGAAAAGCCTTCCAATAAGCCGTCAACAAACGAAAATACAGACACTGAAAAGAAGCCTTCTTCCAACAACTCTTCCGAAGAGGCTCCTTCATCGAGCGACAAGCCCGAAACTGAAACTGAAACTGAAACTGAATCAGGTTCTGACAGCGGAGAAACTTCCGTTATAGAGAAGGATGGCTCTGAAGGTGTGTCATTCGATTAATTCAGGTTGTGTGCTATGAAAGAAAACGGCGCTGAAAAACTTATCAGCAAAATGATTGACCGTGAATATGCGGAAATGGCAGATCTCCCTGAAGATATGCTTTACGAAGAACTTGATATTGACGAGGAAGCTCTCGTCGATGAAGAAAAAGATGTTCAGTATTATACTAACAGAATTTCAAAAGGTTACGGTCTTGTTGACAATAAGATAGATTTAAATTTGAAGGGTAATTCACATGAGAAAGACTAAAATTATTTGTACGCTAGGCCCTGCCTGCAAGAACGAAGAAACATTGACACAAATGTGTAAAGCCGGTATGAATGTGGCCAGACTCAACTTTTCACATGGCACTCATGAGGCTCATAAGGAAATGATTGACCTCATAAAAAAAGTCCGTGAAAAGCTTGATATTCCCATTGCCATCATGCTTGACACAAAGGGTCCCGAGTACAGAATCAAAGAATTCAAGGAAGGTAAAATCCACCTTTCTGACGGAGATAGTTTTACTTTTACTATTGAAGATATCATTGGTGACGAAAAAAAGGTAAGCGTCAATTACAAAGGTCTTATGAACGATCTTGAAATAGGTGATCCCATTCTCGTCAACAACGGACTTGTAGAATTCAGAGTTAAGGAGCTTTCAAAAACAGAGGCTCTTTGCGAAGTAATTCACGGCGGCGATCTTTCCAATCAGAAAAGCATGAGCTTTCCGAACAAAATATTAAAGCAGACTTTTTTAAGCGAGCAGGATAAAAAAGATATTCTTTTCGGTATTGAAAACGATATTGATTATGTCGCTGCATCTTTCGTTTCCTGCGAACAGGATATTGTTGATATAAAGGAATTCCTTGAAGAAAACGGCGGTACTGACATTGGACTTGTGGCAAAGATTGAAAACCGTTTTGGTGTTGATAATCTGCATGATATTTGCAAGCATTGTGAAGGTGTTATGATTGCGCGTGGTGATCTTGGTGTTGAAATTCCATTCCAGGAGCTTCCCGCAGTACAGAAAAAGCTTGTTACGGCATGTCGTATGCTGGGCAAGAGAATTATAACCGCGACAGAAATGCTCGAATCAATGATATACAATCCCCGCCCTACACGTGCTGAAATTTCGGACGTTGCAAATGCCGTTTACGACGGAACAAGCGCGGTAATGCTTTCGGGAGAAACAGCGGTAGGTAAATACCCTGTTAAAACGATTGAAATAATGAGCGACATCTGTAAAGAAACCGAAAGTCATATTCATTATAACAAGCGTTTCCACAGGCACGAATTTGAAATTCACGATACTATTGATGCTATTTCACACTCTGCCTGCTCAATGGCAATTAGTGTTAATGCAAAAGCTATTGCAGTTTGCTCTATTTCAGGTATGACTGCAAGATTTGTTTCACGATTCCGTCCTACATCAGATATTGTTGCTCTCACCACAAGTAAAAAGGTATGGCGCAAACTTGCTCTCTCATGGGGTGTTATTCCCGCACTTTGCGAGGAATTCCCTTCTTCCGAGGTTATGTTTTATAATGCAAGTCGCAAAACGGCTAAAATTCTTAATCTCAAGGAGAATGATAATCTGATAATCATCGGCGGTACAACGAGTGGTAGATCAGGTGAAAACAATACAATCAGACTTGAAAAAATTGCAAAAAAACGATAAAAAAATGGTCAGGGATAAGCGGCGTTCACATAGGGATGAATTGGTTTTAGACTGATCTTTTCCGTTAATACTACGCAAAAAAATGGCGAAATACGAAAGTATTCCGCCATTTTTGTTTCTTGTCTTAAACGAAAAATCTCTATTCAAAAACTGCGTAGCATCCGAAAAATAGTAAGTTTGGATGTAGAACAAGGCAAAAATGCGAAGTTATCCTTGACGGATTACAAGCATTTTTAACACAGTTATACGCCAAAATCATTATTTTTGGACAAATAATCCCTATGTGAACGCCGCTTATCCTGGCCATTTTTTTGAACTATCATCCTTTTTTCAGCATAGAATGAAAAAAGGAGTGGTAGAATGAAAAGATTAAAAAAGCTGATTGCCGTATTACTCATTTTTTCGGGAATTATGAGCATTTTTTTGATATATGCCTACACAAGATATCTCAGACCAAAAATCATAGACATATCACAAAGATTCGTTGAAAACGAAGTCTCTAATATTATTGACCGAGAAGTTAAAAATCTTATGCTTGAAGAATTTTTAAGTTATGATAAAATAACTATAATCTCGCGCGATACGGATGGAAAAGTTACTTCCATAAGCACAAATTCGGTACTTATCAACAATTTTGCCAACGAACTTGACATTAAAATAGGCGACACAATTGGCGAAAACGACATTATTGAAAACAAGGTCTACCTGTCTTCCCTATGCGGTTTTGAGCTGTTGGCCGGGTATGGTCCAAAGGTTGCGATACGGTTTGAACCTGTATCTGTCACCCACGCAGACATCACCCACACTTTTGAAGAAACTGCCATTAACCAGACTCTCCACACTATCTTTCTTTCCATCTCAATTGATGTTGAAATTTTGATTCCTTTTGCCTACAGCAATGTCACCGTAGAATCGGAAATGCCTATCGCCCAGACCCTCATTGTAGGAAGTGTTCCCGAGGCTTATTTAAACAAAAAATAATTTTATAAAAACTTGTTGACTAATAGTGCAAAAAGTTATATAATTATATACAAGTTTTTAGTAAGGAGCAATATTTTTATGGTTTCAAAAGAGGTTGTTGTGCAGAATCAGGTAGGCTTGCATGCACGCCCTGCAACATTCTTTATACAGAAGGCTAATGAGTTTAGCTCATCCATCTGGATTTCTAAAGATGAACGCAAGGTTAATGCTAAGAGTCTTTTGGGCGTTTTATATTTAGGTATCACGCGCGGTACAGTTGTGACTTTGACTGCTGACGGTGCAGATGAAGATGCAGCTATAGAAGAATTGGCAACTCTTGTTGAATCCAACTTTGCAGAATGAACTTTCACGGCCTGACAACGCGTCAGGCCTTTTTTAACTTTCAAGGATGGTTAGTATGAATAAACATTCAAAAGCAATCATAAGTCTTTTAATAGTGATTCTGCTTTCGGTATTTGTTTCTATTCCAAGGCTATTTGCTCCGAAAAGCGATGTTGTCCCTGTTTCGGAAGAGGCTGTATTTCACTTTATAAATGTCGGTCAAGGTGACTGTATTTTTATTCAGAGTAAAGATACAAATATTCTGATAGATGCCGGAACTTTTAACAGTGGCGGTTATATTCATAAATATCTGGAAGATTTAGGCGTTGACTATATAGACTATTTTATATGTACTCATCCGCATGAAGACCACATGGGCGGAGCCTCTACAATCCTGTCTTCCATTGACGTAGGAACAGTATTTACAAACGGTGAGAATTCATCAGGTTACTATTACGAGAGCTTTTTATTCACCGTTTTGAGAAAACGTATCGAAGTGACAACACCAGAATTGGACTGCATATATGAAATCGGGGATTTTCGTATTAAATTCCTTTCTCCAAAAGAGATTTCCAATGATGAGAATGACAATTCACTTGTATTTACTGTACAATACGGAAACATAAAGGCTCTCTTTACGGGCGATGCTGAATCGAAGATTGAGTCTGAACTTTTGAAAAACCCAAAACTTCTTGATGCCGATATTTTAAAAGTATCACATCACGGAAGCAGATACGCATCATCTGCTTCATTCTTAAATGCTGTATCCCCTACTGTCAGTGTTATACAGTGTGGAGAAAATAATTCCTACGGACATCCGCACGATGAAGCAGTTAAAAGGTTGAAAAAGATTTCGTCTGATGTTTACAGGACTGACATCGACGGGACTATAGTTATAAAAACAGACGGAAAAACATTAAAAAAAGCAACAGACGAAGAATTTAAAAAGAAGAATTCAGCCTCAATCAAGGTGTTATATATCGGGAATATAAAATCTATGGTTTTTCATAATGAAGACTGTAAAAATCTTCCCTCGGAAAAAAATAGGGTTGAATTCACGTCGCGCGAAGAAGCTATAGATTTAGGGTACAAAGTTTGCGGAAACTGTAATCCGTAGTTATTTATTCGAAAGGAATATTATTATGAAAGTTATTCTTTTTAATGGCAGTCCAAAGAAAAACGGCTGTACATATACAGCTCTTTGCGAAATAGAAAAAGAACTTAACAAGGAAGGTATTGAAACTGAAATTTTTCATGCCGGATCGGCTACAAAAGGCTGTCTTGGTTGCGGGTATTGCAGGAATAACGGAAAATGCATAACTGACGACTGTGTTAATGAGGCAATAAAGCTTATTGAAAATGCAGACGGCGTTGTGTTTGGTTCTCCTGTTCATTATGCTGCTATGTCAGGGATGATGACTTCTTTCCTTGACCGTCTTTTTTACAGTAGTTCATCTTTATTAAAGCATAAACCTTGTGCCGTTATTGCAAGTTGCAGGCGCGGCGGTTCTACTGCTACAATTGACCAACTTTTAAAATACCCCGGAATTAACGAAATGCCTGTTATAAATGGTCCTTACTGGCCCATGGTTCACGGAAACACTCCCGAAGAAACCTTGCAGGATCTTGAAGGATTACAGGTTATGCGTTGCATAGGTAAAAACATGGCGTGGATTCTTAAGTGCATAAAAAGTGGCGAAGAGGCCAGAATAAAAAAGCCTGTTTGCGAAGAAAAAGTACGAACAAATTTCATCAGATAAGAGGGATTAACTTGAATAATTCAAAATTTGAATCTTTTAAAAAATATGTAAACGGAAAAAACATAACTGTTGTGGGAATCGGTATCAGCAATATTCCGCTCATAAAATTTCTTTCTGAAAACGGTGCAATAGTAACTGCTTGTGATAAAAAGTCATGCGATGACCTTGGTGAAATCGGGCAGGAACTGCAAGCACTCGGAGTAAAGCTTAACTGTGGAGAAAACTATCTTGAAAATTTATCAGGAGAGATAATTTTCAAAACACCCGGTATGCGTTTTGACCTTCCCCAGCTTTTGAAAGCTCGTGAAAACGGAAGTATTATTACAAGCGAAATGGAAGTTTTCTTTGAGGTTTGTCCTGCAAAAATCATTGCTATTACAGGAAGCGACGGCAAGACAACTACAACGACTCTTGTTCACAAAATACTTACAGAAAGCGGACACAAGTGCCATCTTGGAGGAAATATAGGCAATCCCCTGCTTTGTAATACAGGAGAAATTTCTCCCGACGACATAGTTGTGGTTGAACTTTCAAGTTTCCAGCTTCACACAATGAAGAAAAGTGCTGACGTTGCAGTAGTTACAAACATTACCCCAAACCACCTCGATATGCACAAGTCGTATGAAGAATATATCGAGGCGAAACGTAATATCTACCTTCACGCAGGAAAAGACAGTGTTCTTGTTGTCAATAAAACAAACGATAAGTCATTTGAATGCAAAGACAGCGCCAACGGCACCATCCGCGTTTTCGGTTATGATGAAGATTGTGATGTATATTCTGACGGAGAAAGCATCTACGCTTTTGGCAAAAAAGTCCTCGAAAAAAAAGATATACGCATCCCCGGAGAACATAATGTACAGAACTATATGACAGCAATTGCGGCTACATATCCCCTCTACACCGAAGACGCAATAAAGAAGGTTGCACAGAATTTTGGTGGCGTTCCTCACAGAATTGAGTTTGTTCGCGAACTTGACGGCGTAAAATACTATAATAGTTCTATTGATTCAAGTCCTAACAGAACTATCAATACTCTTAAAGTATTTGACAAAGTTATTCTTATCGCCGGTGGCAAGGATAAGGGGATTCCTTACGACGAAATAGGAGAATCTATTGCTACAAAAACAAAGCATCTTGTTCTTATCGGAAAGACAGGACCTCTTATCAAAGATGCCCTTGATAAATATTCAGAAAAAACAGGTATCGGCAAGGATATTCCGACAGAGTTCTGCACAACATATGAAGAAGCGGTAAACTGCGCAAGAAAAGCAGCATCAGAGGGAGATATAGTTATTCTCTCCAACGCAAGTACAAGTTTCGATATGTTCAAAAACTTTGAAGAACGCGGAAACTTATTTAAAGATATAGTAAATAGTCTAAAGGATTGATTGTATGACAGTTACAGAATATCTCCAGACTCTCGACGGAGAATTTGGTGTAAGCGGTAACGAAAAACCGGTTGCTGAATGTATAAAAAAGCTATTTTCAAAATTCTGCGATGAAATCAAAAGCGATAATCTCGGAAATATCATTGGAATAAGAAAGGGTACAAACCCTTCTGCCCCATCTTTGATGGTTGAGGCACATATGGACGAGCTTGGGCTTATGGTAAGTGGTATTACAGATGAAGGCAGTCTTAAATTCATTTCCATAGGCGGTATAGATGCAAAAATCCTCCCCGGAACAGAAGTTACCGTATGGGGAAAGGAAAAACTTTTTGGTGTGATAGGTTTTAAACCTCCCCACCTTACAACCGACAGAAGCAAGGCGGCAAAGCTCGATGAGTTGTGCGTCGATATAGGATTTTCAAAAGAAGAAACCGAGAAAAAAATTTCAGTCGGAGATATAATCACTTTCAATACAGGTTTCACCAAACTTTCGGGTAACAAGGTTGCATCTCGTTGTATTGATGACCGTGGTGGACTTGCGGTAATTTTAAGAGTTTTAGAACTCCTTGAAAACAAAAATATTGAAAATGATATTATTGCAGTTGCAACCGTTCAGGAAGAATTAGGTCTTCGCGGGGCAAAAACGGCTGCGTACTATGTTAATCCATCTTGTGCTATTGCACTTGATGTTTGCCACGGAACAAGCCCGGGAGTCTCAGAAGATGCTTATCCGTGTGGAAAGGGACCTGTAATTTCAATCGGCCCAAATCTTCACTCTAAGATGACACGCGAAATCATCAATATTGCCAAGAGCGACAATATTGATTTTCAGCTTGAAGTCTGCTCGTCCTCAACGGGTACTGATGCGTGGGCAATTCAGGTTTCGAGAGAAGGTATCCCTACCGCCCTTTTGAGTGTTCCCGTAAGATATATGCATGGTAATTTTGAAGTTGCCGATGCCGACGATATGGAAAATGCGGCAAAGATGATTGTTTCGTTTGCACAGTCCCTGAAAGAAGGTGAATGTCTGTGTTGGTAAAAGAATTAACATCTCTTGGTGCTCCTGCAGGGTTTGAGGATGAGGTTCGCGATTTTATAAAAAATCATGCTATCTGCGATGAAATGTACACAGATTCAATGGGTAACCTTATCTGTCATAAAAAAGGAAACGGGAAAAAAGTTATGATTGCCGCTCATATGGATGAAGTCGGCTTTATAATCACCGGAATTACTGACGAAGGATTTTTACGTTTTGAAACTCTCGGCGGTATAGAAACTGCGGTTTTGAGCAATAAAAAAGTCTTAATCGGGAAAAGCAGAATTCCCGGAATCATAAGCACAAAAGCTATTCATCTTCAAAAAGGTGAAGAAGCAAATTCACCTGTCAAAATCAAGGATTTGCATATTGATATCGGTGCTGACGATAAAGAAAGTGCCGAGAAAATTGTTTCTTTAGGAGATTATGCAGTGTTCGACGGCGAATATACTCCCTTCGGAAAAAATCTCGTTAAGAGCAAGGCGCTTGATGACAGAGTTGGTTGTGCAATTCTGCTTGAGCTCATGAAAGAAGAATACGATAGTGATATTTACTTCTGTTTCACGGTTCAGGAAGAACTCGGATGTCGTGGTGCAGTCATAGTTGCAAACAGAATTAACCCTGATATAGCTCTTGTTATAGAAGGTACAACTTGTTCTGATGTTTACGGTAGCAAGAAACATAATCAGGTAACCAATCTTGGCGCAGGTGCAGTTATGACCGCTGTTGACGGAGCTGCAATTTCAGACAAGGGATATTATGACTTCATTATGAAGACTGCAATCGAAAGCAACATTAAGTTGCAGATTAAAAAAACTACTATGGGTGGTACTGATGCAGGCGTTATTCAGCGTAGCGGTGTTGGAGTAAAAACTGCTGTTCTTGCTGTGCCGTGCAGATATATTCACTCACCGGTCAGTGTCATGCACACCGACGATCTTGAAAGCGTGTACAACCTTGCAAAAGCAGTCCTCAGCACTATTGAAAGGAGCAATTTCGCATGAAACTTTTAGAAAAACTTGCATTGTGCGTTTCTCCGTCCGGCAGAGAAACTGCCGTAACTGATATAATCAGAGAAGAATTAAAAGATGTTTGTGACGAGATTTACACAGACACTCTCGGAAATCTTATCTGTCATAAAAAGGGTAACGGCAAAAAACTGATGATTGCCGCACATATGGACGAAATCGGTTTTATGGTCAATTATATTGACGAAAAAGGATTTCTCCGTTTTTCTACCATAGGCGGAATATTAAAATACAACAGCATCAATTCCATAGTTGAATTTACAAATGGTGTAAATGGTAAAATTTCATACGAAAACAAGGAAAACCCCTCTTCTGTCGGAATTGAAAAAATGTATATAGATATCGGAGCAGATTGTAAAGAAGATGCCCAAAAGTATGTTGAAATCGGTGATATGGCATCTTACTGTGGCAAGTTTGCACTTATAGGAAACAAGGTGATGTCAAAGGCACTTGACGATCGTGCAGGTTGTTGGGCTCTTATCCGCGCAATGCAGAGCGTCAAAGAAACTCCTAACGATGTATACGCAGTATTTACAGTTCAGGAAGAAGTGGGGCTTCGCGGAGCGAAGACCGCGGCAACACAGATAACTCCCGATATTGCTGTTTCGGTTGACGTTTCAAATGTCGGAGATACTCCCGAATCTATCGAACTTAATCTCGCTCTTGGAAAAGGTCCTGCAATTAAAATCAAGGATGCTTCTTTCATCATTCATGAAAAGGTAAAAAACCTTCTTCTTGACGCGGCAAAAAAGTGTGGTATTCCGTTCCAGCTCGAGGCGGCAAGCTTCGGCGGTACAGATTCCGGTGCAATTCATCTTACCGGCAGTGGTATTCCGTCAGGCACTATTTCGATACCAACCCGTTATATTCACAGTGCAAACGAGGTTATTTGCCGAGAAGATCTTGAAAATACAGCTGAATTTTTGAAGGAAATAATAAAGACAAGAATAGATTAAAGTCACTATTTTTTAAAATTATATAATCCGTATATATATTTATTACATTTTTTTTGTTTTTAGAGCAAATTTACTATTTACTTGTCGAAAATCTTATGCTATAATATAATGCGTGGTAGGATGCGTGGTTTACCCACATATCTTGTCACGCATATTGTTTTACAGCGCATTTTATAAATCACTTATAACAATGTGTTTCATACATCAATTACTGAAAGAAGGAATTTCTATGTACACCAATTCAGAATGTTGGGCAGGCTTCGAAGGCGGAACCTGGACCAAAGAGGTTAATGTAAGAAGCTTTATTAAGCACAATTACACACCCTATGACGGAGATGAAAGTTTCCTTGAATCTCCCACTCAGAACACACTTGATCTTTGGGATCAGGTACTTGAACTTTCAAAGAAGGAACGTGAAGCCGGCGGTGTTCTCGATATGGACACTAGCATCATTTCAACAATCACTTCACACGGTCCTGCATATCTTGACAAGGATAAGGAAACTATCGTTGGTTTCCAGACAGACAAGCCTTTCAAGCGTGCTCTTATGCCCTATGGTGGTATCCGTATGGCTGAAAAAGCTTGTGCTGATAACGGTTATACAATCGATCCCTCTGTAAAGGAGTTTTTCGAAACTCACAGAAAGACTCATAACGCAGGTGTATTCGACGCATACACACCTGAAATGAGAGCTTGTCGTTCAAGCCATATCATCACAGGTCTTCCCGATGCTTACGGTCGTGGTAGAATCATCGGTGACTACAGAAGAGTTGCTCTTTACGGTGTAGACTTCCTTATTAAGGACAAGGCTGAACAGAAAGAAACAACTCGTAGCACAATGTATTCACACATCATCCGTATCAGAGAAGAACTTTCAGAACAGCTCCGTGCTCTTGAAGATCTCAAGAAGATGGCTATGAGCTATGGTTTTGATATTTCACAGCCCGCGAAGAATACTAAAGAAGCTATTCAGTGGCTTTATTTCGGTTATCTTGCAGCTGTTAAGGAACAGAATGGTGCTGCTATGTCACTTGGTAGAACTTCTACTTTCCTTGACATTTATGCTGAACGTGACCTTAAGAACGGTACATTCACAGAAAAAGAACTTCAGGAAATGATCGACCATTTCATCATGAAGCTCCGTCTTATAAAGTTTGCTCGTACTCCTGAGTACAACGCACTCTTCTCAGGCGATCCTCAGTGGGTTACTGAATCTATCGCAGGTGTTGCAATCGACGGCAGACACATGGTTACAAAGATGAGCTATCGTTACCTTCACACTTTGACAAACCTTGGTCCTGCTCCCGAGCCCAACCTCACAGTTCTTTGGTCAAAGAATCTTCCCATGAACTTCAAGCGCTACTGTGCTAAGGTTTCAATCGAATCATCATCACTTCAGTACGAAAACGATGACGTTATGAGATTCACACATGGCGATGACTATGCTATCGCTTGCTGTGTATCTTCAATGAGAGTTGGTAAGGAAATGCAGTTCTTCGGCGCAAGAGCGAACCTTGCTAAGTGTCTTCTTTACGCAATCAACGGCGGTGTTGACGAAATTTCAGGTAAGCAGATTGCTCCCGAATATACACCCATCAAGTCTGAATATCTTGATTACGATGAAGTTATGCGCAAATACGATCAGATGATGCAGTGGCTTGCAGGTGTTTATGTAAATACACTTAACGTAATCCACTACATGCACGATAAGTACTGCTACGAAAAGATTCAGATGGCTCTTCATGATAAGAACGTTACACGTTGGTTCGCAACAGGTATCGCAGGTCTTTCAGTTGTAGCTGACTCACTTTCAGCTATTAAGTATGCAAAGGTTAAGACAATCCGTAACGAACAGGGTATCGTTACAGATTACGAAGTTGAAGGCGACTTCCCCAAATACGGTAACGACGATGACCGCGTTGACCAGATTGCATACGATATCGTTCACAGATTCATGAACCACGTAAGAAAGAATCATACATATCGTGACGGTATGCCCACAACATCAATTCTTACAATCACTTCAAACGTAGTATATGGTAAGAACACA